>JBQCFU010000788.1:0-4309 GCA_051958775.1 Pseudolabrys sp. | reverse complement strand
GTCCATGGCGCCGCCCATGCCCTTCACCATCTTGCCGGGGATCATCCAGTTGGCGAGGTCGCCGTTCTCGGCCACCTGCATCGCGCCCAGAAGCGCAATGTCGATATGGCCGCCGCGGATCATCGCGAAGCTGTCCGCCGACGAGAAGAAGCTCGTCGTCGGCAGTTCGGTGACGGTCTGCTTGCCCGCGTTGATCAGGTCCGGGTCCTCGTCGCCCTCATAAGGGAACGGGCCGAAGCCGAGCATGCCATTCTCGCTCTGCAGCTGCACGGTCATGCCGTCCGGGATGTAGTTCGACACCAAGGTCGGTGATTACCATGTCGACGACGCCGGCGCCGGTGAGCGGCAGCGTGCAGGCGTGCAGGAGCTTCGGATCGTCCTTCGCCGTGTGCTCCATGATCACCACGACCTTCTTGACGCCGGCAACGAGGTCCATGGCGCCGCCCATGCCCTTCACCATCTTGCCGGGGATCATCCAGTTGGCGAGGTCGCCATTCTCCGCGACCTGCATCGCGCCCAAGAGTGCGATGTCGATATGGCCGCCGCGGATCATCGCGAACGAATCCGCGCTGGAGAAGAACGACGTGGTCGGCAGCTCGGTCACGGTCTGCTTGCCGGCATTGATCAGGTCCGGGTCTTCGTCGCCTTCATAGGGGAAGGGGCCGAAGCCGAGCATGCCGTTCTCGCTCTGCAACTGCACGGTCATGCCGGTCGGGATGTAGTTCGACACCAGCGTCGGGATGCCGATACCGAGATTGACGTAGAAGCCGTCGCGCAGTTCCTTGGCGGCGCGTTCTGCCATCTGTTCGCGGGTCCAGGCCATCGTGTGATCCCCTTCCTTACGCCATCACGCGCTTGCGCACGGTGCGCTGCTCGATGTGCTTGACCGCATTCGGGACATGAATGAGCCGCTTCACATAGACGCCCGGTGTGATGATGTGATCCGGATCGATTTGACCCGGCTCGACCAGGTTCTCGACTTCCGCCACCGTCATCTTGCCCGCGGTCGCGACCATCGGATTGAAGTTCCGCGCGGTCTTGCGATAGACGAGGTTGCCTTCGGTATCGCCCTTCCAGGCATGCACCAGCGAGAGATCGGAGATGAGCCCCGTCTCCATGATGTAGCGCTGGCCATTGAAGGTGCGCTCTTCCTTGCCCTTGGCGATGTCGGTGCCGACGCCGGTGCGGGTAAAGAAGGCCGGGATACCGGCGCCGCCGGCGCGCAGGCGCTCGGCCAGCGTGCCCTGCGGGTTGAATTCGATTTCCAGTTCACCCGCGAGGTATTGCTGGGCGAACAGCTTGTTCTCGCCGACATAGGACGAGATCATCTTCTTCACCTGCTTGGTATCGAGCAGCAGGCCAAGGCCCGCGCCGTCGACACCGGCATTGTTTGAAACGACCGTGAGGTTTTTCACGCCAGATTCGCGGATCGCCTGAATCAGCACTTCAGGAATGCCACACAGGCCGAAGCCGCCTGCAGCGATCAGCATTCCATCCTTGAGTAGACCGGCGAGCGCCGCTTTGGCGTCCGGATAGACCTTTTTCATACCACTCCCACCCGATGCGAGACTGTCAAACGGAGCAAGTCTTTCAACTTACTTGTCCGTCAGACGCTTTAACGCAGCCGGGTCGGCAGGGGAAGGCCGTGCGGGTAGTAGGTCCAGGCGACGAAAAGGACCATGAAAATCAAGGCTGCCAGTACCGCCGCGAGCCCTCGATGCCGCAGCGAGACGATTTGCCCAATCAAGGCGGACAGATAAACGAATACGGCGAGCACACCGACATAAATCCAGTCGATGGCGGCCCAGTCGATCGGCAGATTGCCGTTCAGGGGATTGTCCATGGACACATTGTACCGCAGGGCGAGCCGAACCGGCAGTCCCAGTGGGCGATTGCGCGCCGGAATGCTATCCCGCTCACAGGTGCGCGGGTAGGGACGGCTTCAAGGACTTTGCCAAGGACTTCGCAATGACCCATGTTCTGATTCTGATGGAGCGGCAGGAGGCCACCAGCAGCCGCTATCGCGACCTGATCACCGCTAAATTTCCAGACTTCAAGGTCGATATCGTCGGCCATCACAGCGAGGTCGACCCCTATATCGCCGACGTCGACATCCTGATGTGCTTCTCGCCCCCGATGGCGGACCATGTGGTGCGCGACGCGCCGAAGCTGAAATGGATCCAGGCGCTCGGGACCGGTGTTGACAATATCGTCGATCTGCCGTCGCTGCGGCCGGACATCATGGTGACCAATATCCGCGGCATCCACGGCGCGCCGTTATCGGAGGCGACACTGGCTTACATGCTCGCCTGGACGCGCGACATGCCGCGCTCGGTCCATGCGCAGGACAAGGTGACCTGGGAGCGCTGGCCGTCGCGGCTGCTCAACGGCAAGACGGTCGGCATTCTCGGCGTCGGTCTGATTGCCGAGGCGCTGGCGCCGATCTTCAAGGTGCTGGGCATGACCGTCGTCGGCTTTTCCTCGGGGCCGCGCCCGACGGCAGGCTTCGACCGGATGGAGCATCGCGACGGTCTCGTCCGTCATGCCGGTGATCTCGATTATCTCGTGGTGCTGACGCCGATGAGCGCGGAGACGCGCGGCATCGTCGGTGCTTCCGTGTTCAAGGCGATGAAGCCCTCGGCCTATCTCATCAATGTCGCGCGTGGCGGCGTGGTCGATGAGCCGGCGCTGCTCGCTGCGCTCGACAACAAGGAAATCGCCGGCGCCGCGCTCGACGTCTTTGAACAGGAACCGCTGCCGTCCAGCAGTCCGTTCTGGAACCGCAAGGACGTCATCGTCATGTGCCACATGGGCGGGTTCTCGGAAGGCTACGAACTGCGCGCGATGCCGACGATCGAGCACAATATCCGTTGCTATCTCTCCGCCACGCTCGACAAAATGCAGAACATCGTGCGGCCGCCTGTTTAATCAGAGGAAACCGACCATGGCCTTGTCCGAACGTTTGCAGACGCCGATCTCGACCGCCGAACTCGAGCGGCGCTGGGCTGCCGTGCGCGCGGCGATGCTGCGCGAGAAGATCGACGTTCTGGTGATGCAGAACAACAACGATCACATGGGCGGCTATGTGAAGTATTTCACGGACATGCCGGCGACCAACGGCTATCCGATGACGGTGGTGTTCCCGCGCGACGATGCCATGACGGTGGTGATGCAGGGGCCGTTCGGCGCGGTCGAGCAGGCTGACGCCGGCAGCGATGTCTGGCGCGGCGTGAAACGCGTGCTGATGACGCCGAGCTATTCGTCGGCGCCGTTCACGCGCAACTACGATCCTGAATTGGCGGCGACGGCGCTCGAGCCTTACGCCAAGGCGACGATCGGTTTCGTCGGCACCTATCAGATTGGCCATGCCACCGCCGATTATCTGCACAAGCGGTTCTCTGCCGCGCGGTTCGTCGAGGCCTCCGACATGGTCGACGCCATCAAGTCGATCAAGAGCGCGGAGGAGATGGAACTCGTGCGCCGCGCCGCGGCGATGCAGGACGGCGCCATGCGTGCAGCCTTTGCCGCGGTGAAGCCGGGCATGCGCGACACGGAGGTAGCTGCCGTGGCGCAGCACTACAGCCAGACCCAGGGCAGCGAGAACGGCATTTATCTCTGCGCATCGATGCCGCTCGGGAAGCCGTCGAAGTTCGGTCAGCGCCATGTGCAGAACCGGACCATCCAGGCGGGGGATCAGGTCGTGCTGCTGGTCGAGGATAGCGGGCCAGGCGGCATGTACACCGAGCTTGGCCGCTCCTGCGTCGTCGGCAAGGTCCCTCAGGCGATGACGGACGAACTCGCGTTCTGCATCGAGTCGCGCAAGATGACGCTCGATCTGCTGAAGCCCGGCACGTCGTGCAAGGACATCTGGGATGCGTTCAACGCCTTCATGCGCAAGAATGGCCGGCCGGAAGAGGCGCGGGTCTATTGCCACGGGCAGGGATACGATCTGGTCGAGCGGCCGCTCGTTCGCAACGACGAGCCGATGCTGATTCAGAAGGACATGAACATCGTCGTCCACCCGACCTACATCCACGCCGGTTATATGAACTGGTTGTGTGACAACTATCTGATCGGCGGCAACGGGCCGGGCGACCGGCTGCATCGGTTCCCCGAAGAGATCGTCGAAGTCGGCTAAACGGCTTCAGCAGCGTCGAAACTAAACTGCTTGACCCGCGGCGATTGACACGCGACTCTCCGGAAAAAACATCACCGGAGAGGAAAACGCATATGCTCAAGACTTTGATCGGCGCGTCGCTGGCGGCCCTGCTCACCATGGCGGGACAGGCGGGCGCGCAATCGTTCCCCA
>JBQCFU010000787.1:0-4356 GCA_051958775.1 Pseudolabrys sp. | reverse complement strand
GCCGCGCGCAAGGTCGGCACGTCCGCGACTTCGGCGAGCAGCCGCAGTTCGATCTGCGAATAGTCCGCGGAGACGAGCTTGTGCTCCGGCGTCGCGACGAAGGCGCGGCGAATCTTGCGGCCTTCCTCGGTGCGGATCGGGATGTTCTGCAGGTTCGGCTCGGACGATGACAGCCGCCCGGTGCTGGTCGCCGCCAGCGCGTAGCTGGTGTGGACGCGATTGGTCTCGGCGTTGAGATAGGTTGGCAGCGCGTCGGTATAGGTCGAGCGCAGCTTCGACACCTGCCGCCATTCGAGGATCTTCGCAGGCAGCTTGTGGCCCTGCTCGGCCAGGTCTTCCAGCGCCTTGGCACCGGTCGCCCATTGTCCGGTCTTGGTCTTGGTGCCGCCCGGCAACTGCATCTGGCCGAACAGCACATCGCCCAATTGCTTCGGGCTGCCGGGATTGAGCGGCGCGCCGGCCAGCGTGTTGATCTCCTGCTCGACCGACGCCTGCGTCTTGGCGAATTCGTTGGAGAGTTTCGCCAGCAGCGGCTTGTCGATGGAAATGCCGCGCTGCTCCATCCGCGCCAGCACGCGCGGCATTGCGCGTTCCAGGGTCTGGTAGACGGTGGTGACGGTTTCGGTTGCGAGTCGCGGCTTCAGCGCCAGCCACAGCCGCAACGTCACGTCCGCGTCCTCGGCGGCGTAGTGCGTCGCCTTGTCGATCGAGACGCAGTCGAACGTCACCTGCGACTTCGATTTGCCGGCGATCTTGCCGGTGACGTCGTCATATTTGATCGTCGTATGCGCGAGATGACGCAAAGCGAGATCGTCCATGCCGTGGCCGTTGCGCCCGGCATCGAGCACATAGGACATCAGCATCGTGTCGTCATAGGTATTGATGTCGATGCCGCGCCGCGCGAACACCAGCCAGTCGTATTTCAGGTTCTGGCCGATCTTGAGCACGGCCATGTCCTCGAGCATCGGCTTCACCGCGGCGAGCGCTTCGGCTTCCGGGATCTGTCCCTCGCAAGGCTTGCCGGCGAACAGTCCGCCGCCCTCGCCACCTTCACGGTGGCCGATCGGCACGTAGCAGGCTTCGTTCGGCGCCACGGCCATGGAGAAGCCGCACAGATGCGCCTGCATCGGATCGAGGCTGGTGGTTTCGGTGTCGACCGCCACATGGCCGGTCTCGTAGGCGCGGGCGATCCAGTGCTTCAGCCGCTCCATGGTGCCGACGGTTTCGTAGCGGCTGTGATCGATCTTCTGATTACGCAACTCTTCCGCGCGCGCGATGACCAGCCCCGCCGGGCTCATGCCGCCCGCGGCGGCTGCCCCGTTCGTTGCGCCGCCCGCGGCCGGAGGCGGCGGGCTGGTGATGGCGATCTCATGCGCCGCGAGTTTCGGGTCACGTTCGACGGCGCTGGCGTCGATCTCGCCCTTCTCGGCGACGCGGCGCGTCAGCGTGTTGAACTCCATCGCCTTCAGGAAGGCGATCAGGTTGCGGTAGTCCGGCTCGTGCACGGCGAGATCGTCCACCGGCACGTCGAGCGGCACCGCGTTGTCGAGGGTGACGAGCTTTTTCGACAGCCGCGCTGCGTCGGCGTGTTCGATCAGCGACAGCCGCCGCTTCTCCTGCTTGATCTCGCCGGCGCGCGCCAGCACGGTTTCAAGGTTTCCATATTCACCAATAAGCTGCGCCGCGGTCTTCGGGCCGATGCCGGGCACGCCAGGCACGTTGTCGGTGGAGTCGCCGATCAGCGATTGGACCTCGATGACCTTCTCCGGCGGCACGCCGAATTTCTCGATCACCTCAGGGATACCGATGCGCTTGTCCTTCATCGTGTCGTACATGACGACCGTGTCGCCGACGAGCTGCATCAGGTCTTTGTCGGACGAGACGATGGTGGTGGTCGCCTTCGCCTCGCAGGCGATCCGCGCATAGGTGGCGATCAGGTCGTCGGCCTCGTAGCCGGCCTGTTCGAGGCACGGGATCTCGAACGCCTGCACGGCCTCGCGGATCAGCGGGAATTGCGGGATCAGATCGTCCGGTGGTGCCGAGCGGTTGGCCTTGTACTCGGCATACATCGCCGTGCGGAACGTCACTTCGGACTTGTCGAACACCACGGCGAGGTGGGTCGGCTTGTCCTCCGGCTTCATCTCGCACAGGAGCTTCCACAACATGTTGCAGAAGCCGAGCACGGCATTGACCTGCAGTCCGTCGGACTTGCGGGTCAGCGGCGGTAGCGCGTGGTAGGCGCGGAAAATGTAGCCGGAGCCGTCCACCAGGAAGAGGTGGTCGCCCTTCTTCAAAGGCCGGGCGAAGGAGGGGGGCGCCGACGCGGCTTTCGCCGGGGCCTTGGCGGGCGCGGCTTTGGCGGACACGGGTTGGGCTTTGGCGGCCGTTTTGGCGCCGGACGGTTTGGATTTGCTGGCTGGCATGGCCCGAATGTGGGCCGCCAGCCGGCTATTATCAATGCGGGCGAAAGCGGGGAGATCGTAACTTGTGGATCATTCCGCCGGCTGCAGGGTGGGGGCGGTTTTGACCGGCTTGGGTTCCAGCCAGAACCGGCGCGGCCGCTCGTAGAGGAACACCAGCGGCGTGCGCCGCAGGGCCCAGTACATCAACAGCGAGCCGATCACGCCGCTGATCGTCACCAGCACCGAGATGGTGCCGACATCGTGGATCACGCCGCTCTTGAGCAGCACGGCGCGGCTCAGCGCCATGGGCAGGAAGAAGGCGAGATAGATGACGATCGAGTTCTCGCCGCAGTAGCGCAACGCGTCGAGCCGCGGCAGCAGCGAGAGGAGTGCGGCAAGGCGAATCACCGCCGCGGCACCCAGGAGGCCGAGCGCCAGCGACACGAACGGCAGTTCGGAATAGCCGGCGAACACCATGTAGGCGTTGACCACACCCCAGGCGAGCAGGATCAGCAGGCCCTTCAGCGGGCTCAGTTGCACGCCGCGGGCGACCGCGAAGATGTGCGGCGCCAGGATATAGCCGGTATAGAAGTAGACGAAGCGCGAGGCGAATTCATCGATCGCGGTCCAGCCGGTGTCGATCGGCAGGATCTCCAGCGCGGCGGCCAGGCCCCACATTACCGCGACGGGGATATTGGCATTGCGCGCCAGCTTGGTGATGACGAAGAAGATCGGCAGCAGATAGATGAACCACAGCGTGCCGAACGGCTCGATGAAGCTCTCCAGATAAAGCAGCACGGTTTTTGTGGCACCGACCTCGGCGGCGATGCCGGGCGCCTTGAATGCGAACTGGATTGTCACCCAGAGGACATAAAAGTAGGCGAAATGGACGACCTTACGGTCGAGGTAGGTGCGCCAATTGCGGTCGATCACATTGGCCAGGAACAGGCCCGAGATCATGAAGAAGTCGGGCATTCGGAACGGCTTGGCGAAGGCGACGACATAATGCATCCAGCCTTCGTGGCCGGCGGCCAGTTCGACGCCGAGCGTCGAGTGCATCATCACGACGAAGATGATGCAGAAACCTTTGGCGTAGTCGACCCAGTCGACCCGTCCGTGAGCGTTCAGTTGTGCGTTCGATCCTGGCGCTGCGCTGGTCATGATGCCTGTCCCTGATCAGACCGGTGTAGCAAAGTGCGGTTTCCGCCCTATTGACGCGATTGCAGAAATTCGGGGGTATTGCGAAGGCGGTGGAAGGCTCGCCAGCTTGAAATCGCTCTGTTATTGAGACGAGGTGCAGCATCTTGGCTGCAAAGGATTAACCTTAACGTCAACGGATTGAGTCTTTTCTGTCATGCGCGTCGCCATGATCGGCACCGGCTATGTCGGCCTCGTCTCCGGAGCGTGCTTTGCCGACTTCGGTCATGACGTCGTCTGCGTCGACAAGGATGCGGGCAAGATCGCGGCGCTCAAGCGCGGCGAAATCCCGATCTACGAGCCGGGGCTCGACGAGCTTGTGAAGGTCAACGTTGCGGCTGTGCTGTTGTCGTTCACGACATCGCTGACTGACTCGGTCGCGGAGGCCGACTCGGTGTTCATCGCGGTCGGCACGCCGTCACGGCGCGGCGACGGCCATGCCGACCTCTCCTATGTCCATGCTGCAGCGCATGAGATCGCCGCTCACTTGAACGGCTTCACGGCTGTCATCACCAAGTCGACCGTGCCGGTCGGGACCGGCGATGACGTGGAGCGGATCATCAAGGAGACCAACGCGAAAGCGGATGTCGTGGTGGTCTCCAATCCGGAATTTCTGCGCGAGGGCGCGGCGATCCGCGACTTCAAGCATCCGGACCCGATAGTCATCGGCACCAGCGATGAGCGTGCGCGCGAGGTGATGACGCAGCTCTATCGCCCGCTTTATCTCAATCGCGCGCCGCTGATGTTCACTGATCGG
>JBQCFU010000786.1:0-4203 GCA_051958775.1 Pseudolabrys sp. | reverse complement strand
TTAGGCGCGAATAGCCGATTCAGGGTCCTGTTCCTCACTCTTCCTTGCGGATTCAGGGGTTTGCGGCAAAAATCCCGATGTTTTCCTCTCCCAGCGACGGGCCGCCGCCCGCTGCCATCCGTTTGAACCTTCCCGGCGGGCCGTGCGACCAAGAAACGAGCCGCCCGTCGAACCGATGCAAACGACATCAGACGAAATCCTGATTGGGCGCATCGCCAAAGGCGATCGGCTCGCCATGCAGGTGCTGTACGCACGGCACCACGTGAAAGTGTTCCGTTTCGTGCTGCGGCTCGTCCGCAACGAGGCGACCGCGGAAGACCTCATCAGTGAGGTGTTCCTGGACGTGTGGCGTCAGGCTGGAAAGTTCGAAGGGCGCTCTGCCGCCACCACCTGGATCCTGGCGATCGCGCGGTTCAAGGCGCTCTCGGCGCTGCGCAAGCGGCCCGAACAGGAAGTGGATGAGGAAGCGGCGGAGGCGATCCCGGATCACAGCGATGATCCCGAGACCGCTACCGCGAAGAAGGACAAGAGCGAGGCCCTGCGGCGGTGCTTGCAGGGACTGTCGGCCGAACATCGCGAGATCGTGGACCTTGTCTACTATCACGAGAAATCGGTCGAGGAGGTTGCCGCCATCGTCGGCATCCCCGAAGCGACGGTGAAAACGCGGATGTTCTACGCCCGCAAGAAACTGTCGGAGCTCTTGAAGGCGCAAGGCATAGATCGAGGATGGCCGTGACCGTGACTGAAACTCCGTCGGAGCGCGAACAGATCGAGATGCTGCTGCCGTGGCATGCAGTAGGAACGCTGAGCCTGGACGAGGCGCAGCGCGTCGAGCATGCGCTCGCCAGCGATCCGGAGCTTGCGCGGCAGTTCGAACTGGTGCGCGAAGAACTCGGCGGCACTATCTACGTCAACGAAACGCTGGGCGCGCCGTCGGCGCGCGCGATGGATCAACTGTTCAGTCGGATCGAGGCCGAGGCGCCGCGCGCGTATCGTGCGCCATCGGCCGGATTGCTCGAGCGGTTTTCGGGCTGGATCGCGGGCTTCTCGCCGCGCAGCCTCGCTTATGCGTCCGCTGCTGCGGTGCTCGCGATCCTGCTGCAGGCGGCGGTCATCACCGCGATCATGGTGCCGCAAGGTTCGCATATTGGTGAGCGCGGCGGTTATGTGACCGCGAGCGCGCCAGCGACCGATACGGGGTCGTTCGTCATGGTGCAGTTCGCGCCGCAGGCCAACGCTGCGGATATCGCCGTCTTCCTGAAGAACAACAAACTCTTGATTGTCGATGGCCCGAATGCGGCCGGCTTCTTCAAGGTGCGCGTCGCCGTGACGGCGCTGCCGAAGGAAGCGCTCGCGCAGGCGGTGCGGCGGCTACAGCAGGACAAGGCGGTCGGATTTATCGCGACGGTTGAATAGCGATCGTTGAAGCGACGGAGGCGATCATGCGGGCGCGGCGCATCCTGAGGACGGTCTTGATTGCCGTGCTGGCGACATCGCTGCCGCTTGTCATGAGCGGCGAAAGCCACGCCCAGATGTACACCCATGGCAAGGGTATCGGCGTGAAGCCGCCGGTATCGACGCCGGCACGTCCGGGAATGCCTGGCGGCTCGCGCGGTGGCGGTCGTGGACCGAACTGGGGCGGCGTCGGAGCGGGCATCGCCGCCGGCGTGATCGGCGGGATCATCATGCAGGGCATCGCCAACGCCAATACGGCGCCGCCCGATGATTATGATGCGCCGCCGCGGGCGCAGCAGCGCCGTGCGCCAAATCGTGCGACCAACACCAATCGCGTGAGCGGCGTGCCGGCTGCGGGCGAAAACCGCTACGTTCCCGACGAGATCGTCGCCACCGTGCCGACGACCATCGCACCGCGTACGCTCACGACCATCGAGCGGCGGCACCGGCTGTCGCGCGTCGAAACCCATCGCAGCGCGCTGGCGAGCGCGACGCTGCTGCGCTGGCGCATTGCCGACGGCCGCGGCGTGCCGGCGGCGATCCGCGCGCTGGAGCGCGAAGGCGCGGTGTCCGGCGTGCAGCCCAACTACGTTTATACCTTGCAGCAGGACGGCAAGGAGGCATCCGCGTCGGTGCCGCAATATGCGCTCGACAAGCTCAACCTGCCGCAGGCGCATGAGCGTGCGCGCGGCGAGGGCGTGCGCGTCGCGGTGATCGATTCCGGAATCGACGTGTCGCATCCGGCGCTGCAAGGCGCGGTAGTCGCGCAATTCAATGCCGCGGCGTCACCGGCGGACGTGCACAATCACGGCACCGGCATCGCCGGGCTGATCGCTGCGCGCGGCGCCTTCATCGGCAGCGCGCCGGCGGCGCAAATCCTTGCGGTGCGGGCGTTCGATCCGGATAGCACGTCCGCGCAGGCGACGACCTTTGCGATCCTCAAGGGTCTCGACTGGTCGGTGGAGCAGCAGGCGCGCATCATCAATATGAGCTTTGCCGGTCCGGCCGATCCGGCCATGACGCGGGCCTTGCTCGCGGCGTCACGCAAGGGGGCGATTCTGGTGGCCGCGGCCGGAAACGCCGGCGCGCAGTCGCCGCCGCTTTACCCGGCCGCCGATCCGAATGTGATTGCCGTCACCGCGACCGGCGCCGAGGATGCGGTGTTCCCCCGCGCCAATCAGGGACGGTATGTGACAGTGGCCGCACCCGGGGTTGACGTGGTCGCGCCGGCGACGGCGGGCGGCTATCAGGTTTCGTCCGGAACGTCGCTCTCGGCGGCGGAGGTTAGCGGCATCATCGCACTGTTGCTGCAACGCCGTCCGGGCCTGAAAGTCGATGCCGTGCGGGCGACGCTGACCGCAACTGCCCGCGATCTGGGCAATCCGGGCCGGGATGACGTTTACGGGGCAGGTCTGGTCGATGCCTATCAGGCGGTCATGTCCCTGGAGCCGAAATCGGCGCAGGCCGAACGTCCCAACCGCTAGGCGGAAATCGTTTCCGTCAATAGCTCAGGCGACATTCGACTTTCGATAAATTTCGATAGCTTTCCCCTCCAGGCTGTTGAGACTGGCATAGCAGCCATGCTTACAATGGCGCGTGAGGGGAAGCGCTCTGAATGAATAACGACATCATCCTCGAAACCGAGGATTTGACGAAGGAATTTGCCGGCTTTGTTGCGGTCAGCGGGGTCAATCTCAAGGTCGCGCGGGGCACCATCCATGCGCTGATCGGCCCGAACGGCGCCGGCAAGACCACCTGCTTCAACCTGCTGACCAAGTTCCTGTCTCCGACCAAAGGACGGATTCAGTACAAAGGGCGTGACATCACCTCACTCGCTCCGGCGGACGTCGCCCGGCTCGGCCTGGTGCGCTCGTTCCAGATTTCGGCAGTGTTCCCGCATATGACCGTGCTGGAGAATGTCCGGATCGCGCTGCAACGCCAGCGCGGCACCTCGTTCGATTTCTGGCGTTCGTCAAAGGTGCTCGATCAGTACAACGAGCGCGCGCTCAATCTGATTGCCGATGTCGGCCTGTCGTCGTTCGTCGAATGGCAGGCGGTGGAACTGCCCTACGGCCGCAAGCGCGCGCTGGAGATCGCCACCACGCTGGCGCTCGATCCGGAGATGCTGCTGCTCGACGAGCCGATGGCCGGCATGGGCCACGAGGACATCGACCGCATCGCCGCGCTGATCAAGCGCGTCTCGGCGGACCGCACGGTGCTGATGGTCGAGCACAATCTCAGCGTCGTCGAAAACCTTTGCGACACGATCACGGTGCTGACGCGCGGCCGCATCCTGGCGGAAGGCAACTACGAAACGGTGTCGAGCAACCCCGAAGTACGCGAAGCCTATATGGGGACCGGCCATGCTTGATCGTACAGACGCGCTGCTTTCGATCCGTGACCTTCAGGCGTGGTACGGCGAATCCCACATCCTGCACGGCGTCACCTTCGACGTGCGCGAAAGCGAAGTCGTCACCCTGCTTGGCCGCAATGGGGCCGGCAAGACGACCACGCTCAAGTCCATCATGGGCATTGTCGGAAAGCGGACAGGCTCGATCCGCTTCCATGGCAAGGAATTGATCGGCCGCACGTCGGACAAGATCGCGCGCGAAGGCATCGCGTTCTGCCCGGAAGAGCGCGGCATCTTCGCGAGTCTCGGGGTAGAGGAGAACTTGCTGCTGCCCCCGCAGGTGAAGCCCGGCGGACTGTCGATGGTCCAGATTTTCCAGCTCTTCCCCAACTTGAAAG
>JBQCFU010000785.1:0-2999 GCA_051958775.1 Pseudolabrys sp. | reverse complement strand
CACCCATACACCCATCGCGGCGGGTCCCTCTATACCCCCCCCCCCCGCCCGGTGTGGGGGGGGGGGGGGGGGGGGGGCGCCCCCCCCGTCCAAAACTTGAGGAACAGCCCCTCACCCGACCGCCTTCACTTCGTTACGGCGGTCGACCTCTCCCCGCAAGCGGGGCGAGGTAACACCATCGTCCAACGCGCGCTTACGCGCCCATGCTGGCCTTGACGATCTTGTCCGGGTTCTGCACCGGCTCGCCGCGCTTGATCTTGTCGACATTGTCCATGCCCTCGATCACCTTGCCCCAGACCGTGTACTGGCGGTCGAGGAAGGTCGCGTCGTCGAACACGATGAAGAACTGGCTGTCGCCGGAATCCGGATTCTGCGCCCGTGCCATCGACACGACGCCACGCACATGCGGCTCGCTGTTGAACTCGGCCTTGAGCTTCTTGCCGGAACCGCCGGTGCCGGTGCCGTGCGGGCAGCCGGTCTGCGCCATGAAGCCGTCGATCACGCGATGGAACACGATGCCGTCGTAGAAACCTTCCTTCACCAGTTCCTTGATGCGCGCGACGTGGTTCGGCGCGAGGTCCGGCCGCATTTCGATGACGACCTTGCCCTGGGTGGTGTCCAGCGTGAGCGTGTCTTCCGGTTTTGCCATTGTCGTTGTCCTTGTTGGTGTTGTCGTTGTGCGCGGCGAGCGTGTCACTTCATGTCGGCGGCGACTTGCACCTTCACCATCTTGTCGGGATCGGTGACGGCACCGCTCTGCGAGCCGGGAGGCGCCTTCTTCAGCTTGTCGACATTGTCCATGCCGGACACCACTTCGCCGATCACGGTGTACTGGCCGTTGAGGAACGAGGCGTCGGCGAAGCAGATGAAGAACTGCGAATTGGCGGAGTTCGGGTCGCTGGCGCGGGCCATGCCGACCACGCCGCGCTTGAACGGCGTCTGCGTGAACTCGGCCGGGACGTTCGGATATTTCGAGCGGCCGGTGCCGTTGAAGTTCTGGCCGTCGCCGGTCTGCGCCATGAAGCCGGTCATCACGCGATGGAACGGCACATTGTCATAGTAGCCGTCACGGGCGAGCTGCTTCAGCCGCTCGGCGTGCTGTGGGGCGAGGTCCGGCCGCAGCTTGATGATCACCTGCCCCTTGGTGGTATCGATGACGATCGCATTCTGCGGATCGACCCCGGCGGGCAGCTTCGGCGGCTGGGCGAAAGCCGGCAGCGCGAACAACAGCGCGGCGGCGACAGCAAGCACTCGGATCATGATGTCTCCTGTGACGAACAAACCGCGCGGCGGCGGTGCGTTAGCGGAATGTCATTTGCCAAATTTTTTGGCGAGCCGCGCCGCGACCGGCGCCGGCACGAAGGCCGACACATCGCCGCGCATCCCGGCGATCTGGCGCACCAGTGTGGCGGTGATCGGGCGGACATCGGCGCCCGCCGGCAGGAAAACCGTCTGGATACCGGGTGCCATCACCTCGTTCATCCCGGCCATCTGCATCTCGTAATTGAAATCGGTGGTGTCGCGCAGGCCGCGGATCAGCAGCGTCGCCTTCGCCTTGCGCGCCGCCGCGATCACCAGACCCGAGAAGGTGGTGCAGACGAGCTTGCAGCCGGCCTTGCGCGCCACCGGGCCGCAGACCTGCTCCAGCATGGCCAGCCGCTCCTCGGCGGTGAACAGCGGGGTCTTGCCGGGATGGACGCCGACCGCCAGCACCAGCGTGTCCGCCATCCGGGCGGCACGCCGCACCACATCGAGATGGCCATTGGTCACCGGGTCGAACGAGCCGGCGTAATAGGCGATGCGGGCGGTGTTTTTTGCCATTTCGAGGGTCTAACCCGCCGTTTTGGACCCGGCAAGCGGGACAAAGCCCGTCACAGCCCCGTTTCCCGCCGAAAAACGCCTCACGCACAGGTGAGCCCGCGCTGATCGAACCAATTTCCGTCCCGCGCGTCTAATGGACAGGAAGCCGGCCATAACGGCGGGGAGCGTCACATGCAGATCAACCGTGTGCAGATCAACCGTTTGCAGATGAATGGATTGCAGACCAGCAAAGTCTACCAGTTGGCCGGCGCGGCCGTCGCAGCCGCACTGATTGCCGGTGGCGTGGTCGGATTTCCCGGTCTGACGGAAGCTTCGCGGACGCAGACTGTCACCGCCGCCCCGCTCGCGGCGCCGGTCCCGGCCGACAACAGCATGGAAGCCATCCGCGGCTGGCCCTATGTCCAGCGCGGCACCAATGTCCGGCTGGTCACCACCGATCGCCTCAACTGACGTTTCACGTCGTTTTCAAACGCGCGTGAGCCGCGCCCTTTGACGCGGCTCGCCTGATGACATTTGCGGACCGGCGTGGCTTATCGCGCCATCATGATCATCCGCCCCCTCCTCGTTGTTCTCGCCAGCTTTGTCCTCTCCCACGCAGCGCTCGCGCAGGTGCCGCCCGGCTCCGCCGAGATCGCCGCCTATGCCGGACTGCACAAGGCGGCCGCCGCCGGCGATGTCGCCGCGATCGAGCGCGAGGTGCGCGCCGGCAGCGCCATCGAGCTGCGCGACGGCCACGGCCGTACGCCGCTGCATGTCGCGGTCTTCCTGCAGAAGCAGGACGCGGTGCGCGCACTGATCCGGCTCGGCGCCGACGCCAATGCGCTCGAAGCGCAGAAATACGACCCGGTGACCATCGCCTCCGTGGCCAACGACGTGCCGATGCTGGCGCTGCTGCTCGCCAACGGCGCCAAGGCCACCAATATCACCAGCCCCTATCACGGGACGGCACTGATCGCGGCGGCCCATCTCGGCCACGCCGAAGTGGTGCGCCGGCTGATCGCCGCGGGTGCGCCACTCGATCATGTCAACAATCTCGGCTGGACCGCGCTGATTGAATCGATCGTGCTCGGCGACGGCGGCCAGAACCACACTGATACGCTCGCCGCATTGGTGAGGGCCGGTGCCAAGGTCAATCTCGCCGACCGCAATGGCACTACGCCGCTCGTGCTGGCGCGGCA
>JBQCFU010000784.1:0-6674 GCA_051958775.1 Pseudolabrys sp. | reverse complement strand
CGATGCCGGTGCCGATGCTGTTGGCCAGCGCGACGGTGCCGGCCCGGTAGGCGTTCACCAGCCCCGCCACCCCGAGACTGCTATCCGGACGGAACGCCAGCGGATCCAGGAAATCGTCGTCGATGCGGCGGTAGATCACGTCGACGCGGCGCGGGCCGGTGGTGGTGCGCATATAGACGATCTCGTCGCGGACGAAGAGGTCGCGGCCTTCGACAAGTTCGATGCCGAGCTTGTCGGCGAGAAACGAGTGCTCGTAATAGGTGGAGTTGTAGACGCCCGGTGTCAGCAGCACGACCGTCGGCTCGCCCGAGGTGGTATGCGGTGCAATCGACGTCAGCGTTTCCAGCAGCACATCCGGGTAGTTCTCGACCGGCGTGACGCGATGCCGTGCGAACAGTTCCGGAAACAGCCGCAGCATGATCTCGCGGTTTTCCAGCATGTAGGAGACGCCGGACGGTGTGCGGGCAGTATCCTCCAGCACGTAGAAGGTGTCGGCGTCGACGCGGACGAGATCGATGCCGGCGATCGGCACATAGAGGTCGTGCGGCACCTTCTGCCCGTTCATTTCCGGACGGAACGCGGGATTGCGGAACACCATGTCGTCCGGGATCACCCCGGCGCGCAGGATGTCGCGCGCGCCGTAGATGTCGCTGATCAGCATGTTGAGCGCTTTGACCCGCTGCGTCAGGCCGCGCTCGATCTTCTGCCATTCGGCGGCGGCAATGATGCGGGGGATCACGTCGAACGGGATCAGCCGTTCCTGGGCTTCGGCCTCGCCATAGACCGCGAAGGTGATGCCGATCCGGCGGAAGATCAGCTCGGCCTCGCGCCGCCGGTAGTCGAGGGCATCCCGGGGCTGTTCGCTCAGCCAGCGGGCGAGTTGGTCATAGGGCAGGCGGACGCCGGCCGGACCTGTATTCATTTCATCGAAGGCCGTCGCCACTGATTGCCCGCCCCCTTGCGCCATATCCCGAGTTAATCACCATTGTGCGCGGAACTGGCGGTATCCCAAGCCCGGTTTTCAGCTTCCGAAGCGGCGGCGTTGCCTTTATTTTGAGCAGGGCGGCCCCGTGCTTCCGAGCCGGTTCCTGCTGCGCTTGAAAGCGGCAGGGAGGACGGGGTACAGCGTTCCGCCACCCTCTCGGATCTCCAAACCGACCAAGCATGACCAGTTCAGCCGCCGACCTTGTGACCGCCGCGATCCTGGTGATCGGCGATGAAATCCTGTCCGGACGGACCAAGGACAAGAACATCGGCTATATCGCCGAATACCTCACGGCCATCGGTGTCGACCCGCGCGAAGTGCGTGTCGTCCCGGACGTGGAGGAGGAGATCGTCGCGGCGCTGAATGCGCTGCGCAGCCGCTACACCTATGTGTTCACCACTGGCGGCATCGGCCCGACCCATGACGACATCACAGCGGATTCCGTCGCCAAGGCGTTCGGCGTATCGATCGATTACGATCCCCGCGCGGTGGCGATCCTGAAGGAGCGCTTCGCCAAGACCGGGACCGAGATGAACGAAGCGCGCATGCGCATGGCGCGCATCCCGGCCGGCGCGGATCTGATCGCCAACAAGGTGTCCGGCGCGCCGGGCTTCCGCATCGGCAATGTGATGGTGATGGCCGGCGTGCCGTCGATCATGCAGGCAATGCTCGATGAGGTTGCGCCGACGCTGCGCACCGGCAGGAAAATGCTCTCGGAGACGATCCGCGCCGACGCCAAGGAGGGCGATGTCGGCACCGAACTCGGCGAAGTCGCCGCGCGTTTCCCCGGTGCGTCGATCGGCAGTTATCCGTTCGTCGACGACAGGGCGGTGCCGAACACCAATATCGTCGTCCGCGCGCGCGACGCGGAAACGCTTGCTGCTACGAAAGCTGCAGTGGAAGAGATGCTGGTTCGCGTGAAAGCGACGCTCAAAAGCTAGAAGCGGGGTGTGTCACCGCATCTGATTGACGATGCGATTGCACTGATCTTCGTAAAATTCCGCGTAGCTTGTCTGATAACGCGAGATATCCGCGGCCGCTCCGAATTGTGAATTTTCATACGTGCGCATTTTGTCTTTCACGACAATTTTGCGGCCGGATAAAAAATCATAGACCGGATGAATGTATTCGCCGACGCTTCTGCCGTCGCCGAAGATGGTGGATGCGGATTTTCGATTTCGATAGCCCAACGCCTTCATGAACGGCGTGGGTCTTTCATTCGATATCCGGATCGAACTCGTGTGCTCGATCTTTTGGAGAATGTCGTTGATGTAAATTTCATCGATCGACAGGTCGGTATACTTCTTGATGGTTTCAATCATTGTGAGCAGCGAGACATCAGACAGAAAATTGGTGGCAACGTTGAAGCCTTTTCCGGTTGGAATGCCGCCGATATCGGCATGGACCCCGGGCAGCCAAATCTGTTCGAGGTTTTGAGGTACTGCTCCATCGTCGCCACGACTTTGATACTGGTCCCAAATGATCGGAAGGAATCTGCGCCGGTTGTCGTCCATCGCCAATATCTGGATGCCGACTTTGACGAGCGGTTCGAGGTTGTAGTCGCGAAATCTGATCTTGGTGACGATGTTGTCGTTGCGGTACGAGCGGCCTAAAACAGTGTCGAAGACACCGACCATCTCGATTTTCACGTTGTCGTTGATGTATGGCGCAATCTCTTCCTTGAAATGCGGATTGGGATACGGGCTGATGAAATTATCCCAGATCTGCCAGAAGCGATCGATGCTGCGTGGATAGAGCAGGCCGCATTTGGAGATCAGGCCGCTGAGCGCGCGCGCGACGATGGCGCCGCGCGAAAATCCGAAAAGATAGATTTTGTCGGCGTTTCGCTTGCCGTCGGCTTCGTCGTAGTTCGAGGCGAGGTTGACGTAGGCTTCCTTGATGATCTCATCGATACCCACGCCGAACGCGCCGCCAAGACGCTTGTCGGTCCAGCCGCGCGTGCCCGGTCCCGGGATGTAGAATGTGATCTGAGGATTCTTATGCTTGTCGTCGGTATCGATTACGTGATTCAATCGAAAAATGTTGGTGATATCTTTGAAGGTGCCACGCGCTGCGGAATTCCAGGTGCCATCAACAAGTACGATTAGATGCTTGTAGGCTTGTCCCATCGCAAAAACCCCACCGCAGTCGATTGTGGCTAAACAATTTAAAGTTGTAAATAATCGTGGTTGAGAACCCCAATCCAAAAATCTTCCCGGTTTCCTGGGATCAGTTTCATCGTGACGCGCGGGCGCTTGCCTGGCGGCTCAACGGCAGCGGCCCATTCCAGGCCATCGTCTGCGTGACGCGCGGCGGGCTGGTGCCGGCGGCGATCGTCGCGCGCGAACTGAACGTGCGGCTGATCGAGACGGGATGCGTCGCGAGCTATCACGACTACCAGAACCAGGGCTCGCTGCAGGTGCTCAAGGGCGTGGCCGACAACATTGTTGCCGTCGGCGGCGGCGCCGGGCAGGGCGTGCTGATCGTCGATGACCTGGTCGATACCGGCAACACCGCCAAGGTCGTACGCGAACTGTTACCGAAGGCACATTTTGCGACGGTCTATGCCAAGCCGATGGGCCGGCCGCTGGTCGACACTTTCGTCACCGAGGTCTCGCAGGACACCTGGATCTATTTCCCCTGGGACACCGGCCTTGCGTTCCAGCCGCCGATCCACGGCGGCGGCGACTGACGGCAACAGCTCGCGGCTTGGTGCTTCCCTGCCGCCTTTAAGCTGCTAGAACGCTGTCGCATGCGGACGTGGCGGAATTGGTAGACGCAACGGACTTAAAATCCGTAGAGGGGAAACCCTCGTGCCGGTTCGACCCCGGCCGCCCGCACCAGCCTCAGCGCTGGTTCTACCCGCGCAGCTTACGCCGGCTGCTTACGCCGTTTTGCCGCCGCGTGCCTGGATCGCCATCGCCACCATGGCGACGCCGCCGAACAGCATGTTGATGCCGACGAGCAACCCGATCGCCCATGCGGCTGTGCCGGGCAATCCCATCAGGATCATGGCCGCCAGCACCAGATCGATGATGCAGCTCACCAGCATCCATGGCCAGCCGCCGGACAGTTCAGCGCGATGCTGAAGCGCGAACATGATCGAGGCGACGCCCTCGATAACGAAGAAGGCGATCAGGAGCAATGTCAGCGACACCGCGCCGCTCACCGGCCAGCCGAGCAGGACGACGCCGGCGACGATGGCAAGCACTGCCGACAGTAACGACCACCAGAAGCCCGGTGCGGTGCGCAGCCAGAATGTGGTGACGAGTCCGACAATGCCGCTGATCAGGAACAGCCAGCCGAGCACCAGCGTGAAGGCCAGCGTGGCGAGCGGCGGCACGACGATGGCGATGATGCCGAGCAGGATCAGGATGATGCCTTCGGCCAGGAAAAGGCCCCAATGTTTGCGCAGGGCTGTGGTTACGTCCGCGGTGTAGGTTTGCAGCGTGGGGTCCGTCATGGTCCAACTCCATCGAAGCCGGAAGATCGTCCCGGCAAATGCCGCAGATGGGCCTATTAAAGCGCGACGATCGGTCGTGGTCTATAATGCCGGCCGGGCGGATTCGTTGCGGAAAGACAATTTGTTGCGGAAGGACAGAAGCGTGAAGGGTGCTCAGATACGGTTCGGGTCAGGTCGCCGTGTCGTCTGCGGCGCGCTCGGCGCAGCGCTGCTGCTCGGCACAGGCATGGCGGCCATGGGATCGGCACGCGCACAGATCAATATGAATATGGACCGGTCGACGTTCTATGCTGATCCGTCCAAATACGCGCTCTATGGTTGCCCCAACATCGCGCAGGTGCGCCCCAGTATCGTCGCTCGGCTAGAGCAACTCGAAAAGCTGATCGCCAAGGCGGAAGCGTCGCCGGGCGGCGGCATGATTGCCACGCTTGCCTATAGCGACGAATACAAGATCAATCAGGGCGATCTGCGCAATATCGACGCCCGCGCGGCCGAGTTGAACTGCCCGCCACTGCCGCCGTCAAAAACCACGGCGACGCCCTCCGCATCGCCTGCACCGCGCGAGCGCCCTCGCGGGCGGCACTGACGTTTAACGGTTGCTGCGCTCCGGCGCGACGTCGACGCCGACGAGACCGGCACGCGCGATCGCCGCGGAGATCAGGCCCGATTGCCGCGCCTCGGCGATCATCGCATTGACCGCATCGCGCAATTCCTTGTTGCCCTTGCGCACGACGATGGCCTGTTCGACGCCGTAGAAATTATCGGGCAACAACCGCACGCCTTCGTGTTCTTTGGCAAAGCGGCTGAGCCGCTGCCGGTTGGCGGCATAGGCGTCGATCTGACCGGTGCTCAGTTGCTGAAGCGCGGTGTCGAGATTGCCGCCGGCATTGCGCACCAGCTTGGCATTCTTCAAGGCGCGGTCGAGGAACAGGTCGGCAGCGTCGCGTTCGCCGACGCCGATCTTGAGGCCGGCCTGGTCGATATCGGCGGTAGTCCGCAGCGGCGAGGACTGCAGCACCATGTAGGTGTTTTGCGCCAGCGCATAGGTCTGGCTGAAGTCGACCTCTTTGGCCCGGGTCTCGTCGTAGGCGAGAAAGCCGATATCGGCGTCGCCGGAGGACACCTGCTGCATCACGGCGGCGGTGCCGGCGACCCCAGTGATCACGAAAGGCACGCCCAGCGCTTCCCCGAGCTTGCGGGTGAGGTCGGCGGCCGGGCCGGTCACCTCGCTGGTTCTGGGATCGGTTTTGGCCTGCACGGGGTTCTGGGCCAGGAAAACGGCCCGGAGTGTCCCGGTCGGCACCCGATCGTCGGCGCGGCCGGGCAGGGATGTCAGGATAAGCAGGACAGCCGCCAAGGCGGCGGCAACCCCTCCCAGCCTGCGAACGCGCCACCCGATGGAACTTTCCGGTTCCATCGCGGTTGTCGGGCGGAAGGCGCACGGGCGTCCGTCACCCCTGGGGGACTTCATGCTGATCAGTGCTCTCGTTACGTTCCTAGTTGTTATTCTGGTTCTCTATCTCGTCAACATGTTGCCCGTCGATGGCCGGGTGAAGCAGATCATCCGGATTATCGTCATCATTATCGGCGTGATCTCGCTCCTACGCATCCTTGGCGTGTGGATCTGATAGTCGCACCGCACGCAGCCGCAGCGCATTGGCGATGACGCTCACCGACGAGAGCGCCATCGCCGCTGCGGCCAGCATCGGCGACAGCGTCAGGCCGAGCACCGGATAAAGGATGCCGGCGGCGACCGGTACGCCGAGCGAGTTGTAGACGAACGCCAGCACGAGGTTTTGCCGGATGTTGCGCATCACGGCGCGCGACAGCGTGCGGGCGCGCACGATGCCGGTGAGGTCGCCCTTGAGCAGCGTCACGCCGGCGCTTTCGATGGCGACATCGGTGCCGGTACCCATGGCGATGCCGACATCGGCGGCGGCCAGCGCCGGCGCATCGTTGATGCCGTCGCCGGCCATGGCGACCACGCGCCCGTCCTTGCGGTATTTCTCGACGATCGCGCTCTTGCGCTCCGGCAGCACGTCGGCCTCGACATCGCGGATGCCGAGCTTGGCGGCGACGGCGCGCGCGGTGGTGCGGTTGTCGCCGGTGAGCATGACGATGTGCAGATCGCCGAGCGCCTTGATCGCTGCCGGCGTGCTCGCCTTGATCGGGTCGGCGACGGCGATGACACCGGCGGCCTTGCCGTCGATGGCGAGGAACACGGCA
>JBQCFU010000783.1:0-4679 GCA_051958775.1 Pseudolabrys sp. | reverse complement strand
GAGAACGCGCTCGCGGCGATCAGGCCGGCCAGCGCGATGATCCATTTCTTCATTGACGTCTCCTGTCTCGACTCAATCCGCCAGCATTTGGAGCCGGGAACCCGACAAAGTCGAGCCTTGGTGCAGTCGCAGGCTCACTTTTTGCCTAATTTTTTGCCTCGGTTTTTATGTCCAACCGCAGCCGTTCGGCGAAGCTCCATGGCGACATGTCAATCCGCCAACCCGCTCCTCCACAGCGAAGACAGCCGCGATAGATCGGTTTTCTGGGGACAACCGCCACTCGCTCCGCTGCAACCGATGTCGATAGGCCACTGAAGGCGTTTGAGCTAGGATTGTTGCACGGTGATTCGGCGTCGCAGACTGGGCGGATCGGTGCACAAAGGATCAGCGCCATGACCAAATTTGTCGGCTTGCTGGGCCGCAAAGCCTTTTCAGATTCTCTTTCGCATTCCCTCACGGCTTCGGTCTCCCCCGAGACGAAGGCGTCATCTCCCGTCGACCTCGACGAAGACCTGTTCTCCGCGCTCGGCGCGCAGATGGGCGGCGAAAACGAAACGCTGCGTAATCTTTTGATCGAGGCCAGCCACAAGATCGGCGAACTCGACGAAATCAAGGCCTGTGTGACGCGGCTGGTCGATCCGATTGGCAAGACGCTGCGCGCCTTCGAGGTGGAGAAGGCCGACAAGGTCGCGCTGCAATCAACGCTGGCCGCGCTCCGCGGCGATCACGGCAAACTATCCGAAGAGCATAGCCGCCTCGAACAGCAGGCCGGGCAGACCGCGCGCGAAGCCGCGCGGCTGCGCGAGGAATTGGCGACTGCGACCCGCGCCGTCACGGGTCTCGAAGCCATCCGTGACAAACTCACCGACCAGATGGCCGGGTTAAAGACGCAGGCGACCGACCTCGAAACCCGTCTCCACACCGAGACGGGAGAAATCCGTCGTCTGCGTGAAGACGGCCGCCGGCTCGAGGAGCGTATCGTGATCGCCGACCGCCGCAACGTGCAACTCGAGGCCGAGCTCGGCGCGGCGCGGCAGAAATTCACGATGCTGGACACGGAAAAGCGCACCATTCAGGCCGCACTGGAAAAGGCGATCCAGGACAGCGCCCGCGCCAGTCGCCACGCGACAGAGGTGGAGAATCAGGCGGCGGCGATGCAGTCGCGGCTGCGCCAGGTCGAAGCACAACTCGGCGAACTCAGCGGCGAGCGGACCCGTTTGATGGCGACGCTGGAAGACGCCAACGAGCGCCACGAGCGCGAGCAGGCCGCCAGCAAGACCCGCCTCGATGCCATGGCCTCGCGTGTCGCGACGTCGGAAAAGCTCCTGATCGAAGCCCGCGACCAGCTCACCGCGCGTGCTGACGAACTGCGCCAGCATGAGCGGCAGATGAGCGACTTGACGCTCACTCATGACACGCTGCGCAACAGGTTCTCGGCATCGGAAACAGCCCGCGGCGATGCCGATGCGAAGATTCACGAGATCGAACAGGACCGCGCCGTGCTGCATGAACGCAACGCGGCACTCGCGCGGACCGTTAGTTCCCGCGACCTCGCCCTCAATCGTGCCGATGAGCGGATCACCGCGCTCAACGACATGATCACGGCCTTGCAGAACCAGCTCGACGGCGCCCGGCAGGCCCAGGCGCGCGAGGTCGAAGACCTGAAGGCGGCATTGAACCGCGAAAAGGTCGAGCGGGCTGTCGCCGAAGGCGCGCTGGAAGCCGGCCACAAGGATCTTGCCCGCGTCATGCGCGAAGTGATGGCGCTGCAGCGCCGGCAGACGGCCCAGGAGCCGGCGCCGACACTGGTCTCCGCCAACGCGGCCTAAAAATCTTTCAAATCGTCAGCAATGTGAAACCGCTGGGTCCGCCCGGCGGTTTTGCGTTGCGGGAGAATGAAACCGGTTCCGCTTCCGGCCGTTAAGGTTCCAAGCGCCGCCGCTACCGGGCGGCGCGTCTGGAGTCTTGCCGATGACCGACGCCACCACCGCCCCGACCGCCAATTAGTTCGAGCACGCCGGGCCGGGCGCCCGGCTCCGGGCGATCTTCATCGGTTCCATTGGCAACCTGGTCGAATGGTACGACTTCTACGCCTATGCGGCGTTCGCCCTGTATTTCGCCCCAGCATTCTTTCCCGGACACGATCCGGTGGTGCAGCAGTTGAACGCTGCGGTCCTGTTTGCGGCAGGCTTCATCGTCCGCCCGCTTGGCGGCTGGCTGTTCGGCCACCTCGCCGATCACTATGGACGTCGCAATGCACTGATGCTCTCCGTCGTGATGATGTGTTTCGGCTCGCTGATGATCGCGGTGACGCCGACCTATGACAGCATCGGCATCTGGGCAGCGATCATGCTCGCCGCCGCGCGCATCATCCAGGGACTCAGCCTCGGCGGCGAATACGGCACCAGCGCCACCTATCTCACCGAGGTGGCGGACAAGGAGCATCGCGGCTTCTATTCGAGTTTCCAGTACGTCACGCTGATCGGCGGCCAGCTATGCGCGATCGCCGTTCTGCTATTGCTTCAATATTTGTTCCTCACACCGGAGCAGCTCAAGGCATGGGGCTGGCGCATCCCGTTCGTGATCGGCGCCGGGCTCGCCATCATCGCAGCGGTGATGCGGCGCAATCTGCACGAGACCGACGCCTTTGCCGCGACCAAGGACAAAGCCGCGAAGCGGGAAAGCTCGATCAAGGCGCTGCGCAATTATCCGCGCGAGGTGCTGCTCGTGGTCGGCCTGACGGCGGGCGGCACCGCGGCGTTCTACACCTACACCACCTACATGCAGAAGTTTCTCAAGCTGTCGGTCGGCCTCACCGATCTCGAGACGACGATGGTGACGGCGGGATCGCTGATCTTCGCCATGATCCTGCAACCGCTCTACGGCATGCTGTCGGACAAGATCGGCCGGAAATGGCTGCTGATCGGCTTCGGCGTCACCGGCGTACTGTTCACGATCCCGCTGCTGACAACCCTGCAAAGCGTCAAAACTCCACTCGCCGCTTTCCTCTTGATCTGCGCGGCGTGGCTGATCGTCACCGGCTACACCTCCATCAACGCGGTGGTGAAAGCGGAACTGTTCCCGACCTCGGTACGCGCTACCGGAGTCGGCGTCCCCTACGCACTCACCGTGTCTATCTTCGGCGGTACCGCCGACTCCGTGGCACTGTGGTTCAAATCGATCGGCCATGAACAATGGTTCTATTATTATCTCACCGGCATGATCGCGATCTCACTGATCGTCTATGTGACGATGCGCGACACCAAGAAGCATTCGGCGATGCATCGCCACGTATAACGAAACACAAGTGTGACGCTAAAATGAGGAAAGCGCGTCAGGCGGAGCCGTCCGGAAACCCGGCGCGCTTGAGCCGCACCACGGCGGCATCGAGCGCCGACAGAAATGCCGAGCGGTCCTTCGGCGCAAACGGCTTCGGACCGCCGGTGACCGCGCCGGCCGAGCGCAACTCATCCATCAGGTTGCGCGTCGCCAGCGCCATCCCGATCGCCTCTTCGGAAAACAGCTTGCCGTTCGGCGCGATCACCTGCGCGCCCGCCTTCACGCAACGCGCCGCGAGCGGAATATCCGCGGTGATGACAATCGCTGCCGCATCCGCCCGCTCCGCGATCCAGTCGTCGGCGACGTTCATGCCGGCCGGCACGACGACACGCTCGATCCACGGCTCGCGCGGCACAGCGATAAAGCTGTTGGCAACGACATACACATGCAAGCCGTAGCGGTACGCGACGCGATAGGCCTCGTCCTTCACGGGACAGGCATCGGCATCGATAAAAACGCGGATCGCTGCAGGCATCGTTCTTTATCTTATTGTTGCAAAGAAGGGCCGCCCTCGCGGGCGACCCTTCCATTGTCAAGCCGTAGCCCGACCGCGACCCTTTCAGGCCGCGCGTGAGCCGCTGGGGTTCAGCGGGAAATCCTTGCCGAGGCGAGGATCCAGCTCACGGCTGCCGGTGACGGCGATGGACAATGAGACACTGGATCACCTCCTTTCGTTTGTTGAACGACAGGCCCGAATATAGGACGCGCAGCCGGATTCGGAAGCCCTCAACACGCGAAGCACACGCTACCGCACCAGTTCCTTCATCGCCCGATCGAGGCCGTCGAGCGTGAGCGGGTACATCCGGTTACCCATGAGCTGCCGCACCATCTGGATCGACTGGGTGTAACCCCATTCCTGCTCCGGCACCGGGTTGAGCCACACCGCCGCCGGATAAGTGTGGGTGATCCGCTCTATCCACACCGCGCCGGCTTCCTCATTGTAATGCTCGACCGAGCCGCCCGGCGTCGCGATCTCGTACGGCGACATCGACGCATCGCCGACGAAGATCACCTTGTAGTCGTGCGGATAGGTGTGCAGCACGTCAAACGTCGGCGTCGTTTCCTGGAAGCGGCGGCGGTTCTCCTTCCACACGCGCTCATAGAGGCAGTTGTGGAAGTAGAAATGCGCCATGTGCTTGAACTCGGAGCGCGTGGCGGAGAACAGTTCTTCAGTGGCCTTGATGTGCCAGTCCATCGAGCCGCCAATATCGAAGAACAGCAGCACCTTCACCGCGTTGTGCCGCTCCGGCCGCATCAGGATATCGAGATAGCCCTTATGCGCGGTGCCGCGGATGGTGCCGTCGAGGTCCAGCTCTTCCGGCGCACCGGTGCGGGCGAAT
>JBQCFU010000782.1:0-2277 GCA_051958775.1 Pseudolabrys sp. | reverse complement strand
GGCGCGCCATGAAACGATCGAAACCGGAGGGGTTGTAGACAATGTCAGCGCGATAGAACGACGGACACAGCACCGCGGCTTCCGCCACTTCGCCACAATTGCCGCAGCCGACGCAGGTGTTGTCGATCGCCGCCACCGGATCATCCTTCAGCGGGTCGGCGGTGTGCTTGACCGACAGCGACGGGCATCCGGAGAGACGGATGCAGGCATGATCACCGGTGCACACGTCTTCATCGACACCAAAGCGTTCGCGCACCACGCGCTTGCCGCCCTTTACCGCCTTGTTGAACAGCGGCTTCACGCGGCGCTGCTTGTTCAGCATGCATTCCGACGAGGCGACGATGATCTTCGGCCCCGCCTCCGGCGTCGTCAGCGCTTCCTTAAGCGTATCGCGCAGCTTGGCAACGTCATAAGTCCGGTCGATCTGCCGAACCCATTTCGCGCCGATGCCTTTCACCGCTTCAGTGATCGGATGCTTGGTCGAGCGCGATCGATTGTCGGCGCGCGACGAAAGAATGTCCTGCCCGCCGGTGGCAGACGAATAATAATTGTCGACCACCAGCACGACACCATCGTGCTTGTTGAACACCGCATTGCCGATGCCGCTGGTCAGGCCGTTGTGCCAGAAGCCACCGTCGCCCATCATCGCGATCGAGCGCTTGTTCGCCTTCACGTTGAACGCGGACGCCGAGGCCGGACCGAGGCCATAGCCCATGGTGGTCGCGCCGATGTTGAACGGCGGCAGAATCGAGAACAGATGGCAGCCGATGTCGGCGGCGACATGGTGCGGGCCGAGTTCCTTTTCGACGAGTTTCATCGCGGCGAAGATCGGCCGCTCCGGACAGCCGGTGCAGAATCCCGCGGGACGCGCCGGCACCACTTCGGCCAGCGCCTTCACTTCGTCGCTCGCCATGATCGACGGATTGTTGGACGCGCGTACCTGATCCGGCAGCAGATCGGGCGCAGCCTTGGTCAGGAAGTTACGCACACCGGTCGCCAGTACCACCGCGGTGTATTCGCCGGCGATCGGCAGCACGTCCTTGCCGTGAATCCGCGCCGGCACATCGGCCGTGCGGAGGATCTTGTGCAGGGCCTGCTCGATGTAATCGGGCTGGCCTTCCTCGACCATCAGCACAGCGCTCTTGCCCTCGCAGAACGCGACGATCTCGTCGTCGATCAGCGGGTAAGTGACGTTCATCACATAGAGCGGAATGCGCGAGTTGCCCCACACATCGGCGAGACCGAGATCCTGCAGCGCACGGATCACGCCGTTATACATGCCGCCCTGCACGATGATGCCGAGATGGCTCACATCGCCCGGCATCGTCTCGTTCAGCTTGCGCTCCTTGATGAAACGCACTGCGGCGGGCCAGCGCTGCTCGATCTTTTCCTTCTCGTGCACGTAAGCCGCCGGCGGCAGCACGATGCGGCTGGTATCGCGCTGCGGATTTTCCAGCGCCTGCTTCAGCGTGTAAGCGGGCCGCTTGTTATCCTTGGCGATGAAACGGCCATGCACGTGGCAGGCGCGGATGCGCACTTCCAGCATCACCGGCGTGTTCGAAGCCTCGGAGAGTTCGAAGCCGTCTTCCACCGCCTTGACGATGCTTTCCAGATTCGGTCGCGGATCGAGCAGCCAGATCTGCGACTTCATCGCAAAGGCGTGCGAGCGCTCCTGCATGATGGAGGAGCCTTCGCCGTAATCCTCGCCGATGATGATCAGCGCGCCGCCCTTGACGCCGCCCGACGCCAGATTGGCGAGCGCGTCGGACGCCACATTGGTGCCGACGGTCGATTTCCACGTGACGGCGCCGCGAATTGGATAGTTCACCGACGCCGACAGCATGGCGCCCGCGGCCGCTTCCGAGGCCGAGGTCTCGAAATGCACATCGAGTTCGGACAGGATGCCTTGGGCGTCGGAGAGCACATCCATCAGATGCGAGATCGGCGCACCCTGATAGCCGCCGACATAACCGACGCCGGACTGCAACAGCGCCTTGGTGATCGCGAGGATGCCTTCGCCGCGAAATTCTTCGCCGGCACCGAGCTTCAGATCCTCGACTTCCCGGGCGAATGAACGCTCCGCCATGTCACACTCCACGCGCGCCCAGCTCGCCTGTCGGACGCGTCACCGGCACGCATACCACCCCGGCCGGCCTTCTGCGAATTATTTTAAGCATGAAGTAATTTCCGTCAACGACAGCCTGACGGGTCCGCAGGTGAGGAACGGCGCCTGCCCAGCCTGACGCCCGGAATGGTCGCTCCTTATATGGGGATTGG
>JBQCFU010000781.1:0-7018 GCA_051958775.1 Pseudolabrys sp. | reverse complement strand
ATTTTCCAACAGCAGCGCCGCCGGCAGCGTCGCAAAACCGGCGGCAAGGCTCTGCACGCCGTTGCCGATCCACAGATCGCCGCGTGGCGTGAACCGCTTGAACAGAATCGTACCGCCGACGAGCGACACCAGCGCCGCGATCGACAGCAGAATGCCGGACCATTGATCGCTACCGAGCGACAGCCGGCTCTCGACGATGAAGGCGACACCGGCAAGCCCGATCGCCAGCCCGACCACCTTGCGCCAGGTCATCTGCTCGCCGAGAAAGATCACCGCGAGCACCGCAGTGAGGACCGGATTGGTGCTGATGATAACGCTGGCGAGCCCGGCCGACACGGTGCGCAAGCCGAAATAGCCGAGGCCGAGATAGATCGCCTGATTGGCGACACCGAGCGCGGCGAACACCAGCACATCGCGGCGGCTGAGATTCCAGTTCCGCCGCAACAGCAACGCACCGACGAACATCACCAGACCGGCGACGAGGAACCGGGACGAGAGCAGCAGCAGCGGGGGGCAATCGGCGATCGCGAGCTTGGCTACTGCATAGGCAGAACTCCAGATCACGCAGAAGGCACCGACCATCAGCGGCAGCGACAGGCGCAGGGACGGATGCGGCGCGGCGACAGCTGGGCAAGACGAGAGGGACGACGAGGTCACGGAGGACATGGCGGAACCTGCGAAAGAGCTGTTTCGCCCCATGACCTAAGCGGGCGACTTTTCATTTGGAAATTAAATGATAAAATATTGATCAGTTGTTTTTCGAATAAAGGCCGTGCCATGCTCGATCTCGAGCTTCTGCGCAGCTTCGTCTCGGTCGTCGATGCCGGCGGCTTCACCCGCGCCGGCGAGCGCGTCCACCGCACGCAATCGACCGTAAGTCAGCAGATCAAGCGGCTGGAGGACACGGTCGGCAAACCCCTGCTCCACCGCATCGGCAAACAGGCGACGCTGACCGAGGAAGGCGAACGGCTGCTTTCTTACGCGCGGCGCATCCTCGCGCTGGAGGCGGAAGCGCGCGACGTGGTGGCGCGCCCGGCGGCGGAAGGCGTGTTGCGGCTCGGCATTCCGGAAGAGTTCGCCGCCTATCGCCTGACAGAACTGCTGTCCGACTTCGCCCGAGCGCGGCCCGGTCTGCGGCTCGATGTACGCTGCGGGCTCAGCGTGAAGATGCGCGAAGCAATCGCACGCGGCGAACTCGATCTTGCGCTGTTCAAGCGCGAAGCCGGCGGCAAGGACGGGATCGCCGCATGGCCGGAGCGGCTGCACTGGATCACCAGCAAAACACGCCCGGTCGACTGGACGCGCGATCCATTGCCGCTCGCCGTGTCGGAGCAAGGCTGCATCTATCGCAACAAGATGATCCACGCCGCCGAGAGCGCCGGGCGGCCGTGGCACATCGTCTATACGAGTCCCAACCTCGCCGGCATTCAGGCCGCCGTGTCGGCCGGGCTCGGCGTCAGCATTCTGCCCGACGTCGCGATCCGCCCCGAGCATCGCGTGCTCGGTCCCAAGGACGGCTTCCCGCCGATCACCGATACCGAAATCGTGCTGGTGGCCACGCCCGAGGCGAGTTCGACGACGCTGCGGCTGGCCGACAGGCTGGTGGCATTCTGCAACAGTGGCGACCCGCGCCGCGCCGCATAAGGTCAGCGGCTCACATCAATCCGGCAGGCAGTGGCCGACGGCAAAGGCATAGATCCGGCCGTCGCCGAGCATATGCGCGGTGAAACTGCGCGTGCCGAACACGGCATCGAACGCCTCATGCCGCACATTGAGTCCGCCTGTGAACGCGCCGAATGCCGGCAGCACCACGCGCTCGCCGTCGGCGGCAAAGCAGCGGCGGCCGATGGTCTGACCGCGATGCGAGACCCGCGCCACCGGATGCAAGTGGCCGGCGACTTCGCCAAACCCGCCGGTCGGCTCATGACGGAAGGACAGTGCGCCGATCTGCAAGGTGCCGCCGAACGAACCGCCGATGCCGGTCGCCGGATCGGGATCGTGATTGCCGGTGATCCAGATCCAGTCGCGGCCGGTCTGCAGCGCCAGCAATCCGGCGCGGTCCTGATCGGTCAGCCGCGAGGGACCTCGACCATCGTGAAAGCTGTCGCCGAGCGCGATCACACAGCGTGGGTTGTAGCGCGTCATCAGCCGCGCCAACCGCATCAGCGTCGCCACCGTGTCATAGGGCGGCAGGAACACGCCGCGCTCGGCATAGCTCGAGACTTTTTCCAGATGCAGGTCGGCGATGGCGAGCACGCCCTCGGTCGGCCAGTACAGCGCGCCGTCAGGATCCGCGATCAGCGTCACCCCGGCGATCTGCAGCGGCTCGCTCTGGGTCGGGGTCGGACGCGCGGCAGGCCGCTGACGTATCGCCGAAGCCGGCTCGCTCATTGCATCGCTTCCTTCACCAGCGCTTCGGCTTCCGCCAGCAGCATGTCGGGCGCCTCGCCTTGCACCGGTTCCTTGCCGATTTCCAGCATCACCGGAACCGCGAGCGGCGAGACGTGATCGAGCGGTTTATGGACGATTCGCCCCCGCACGCGCGAGAGCATTTCACCCAGCCGTTTGATGTCGAGCAGACCCGTGGCGGCATCGTCATGGGCGGCGCGCAGCAACAGATGGTCCGGCTGGTGCTTGCGCAGCACGTCATAGACGAGATCGGTGGAGATCGTCACCTGCCGGCGCGTCTTTTCCTTGCCGGGGAACCGGCGCTCGATCAGCCCGGCGATGATGGCGCAGGTGCGGAACGTACGCTTCATCAGGGCGGATTCCGCAAGCCAGGCTTCGAGATCGTCACCCAGCATGTCCTCGGCGAACAGATCGGCGAGCGACAGCGTCCCGTCATCGATCGCGCCGGCGACATCTCCCATGGCCCAGACCGCCAGTGCGTATTCGTTGGCGACGAAGCCCATGGGCCGCAGCCGCGCCCGCTCCAGCCGCCGCGTCAGCAGCATGCCGAGCGTCTGATGCGCCAGCCGCCCCTCGAACGGATAACAGACGAGATAATGCTTGTCGGCGCGCGGGAAACTCTCGCCCAGGAGGTCGCCGGCGCGCGGCAACAGCGAGCGCCATTCCTGGATCTTCAGCCAGTCGCGCACCTGCACCGGCAGCGCCTGCCACGCGGAATGGTCCGCGAGAATGTCGCGCACGCGGGCCGCGAGATAAGTCGAGAGCGGAAACTTGCCGCCGGCATAGGACGGCACCTTCGGGTCCTGTGACGCGGCGCGCGAGACATAGACCTCGTCCTCGACCAGCGCCTCGAATTTCAGGATCTCGCCGCCGAACACGAAGGTGTCGTTCGGCGACAGCGTCTCGATGAAATATTCCTCGATCTGGCCGAGCAGCCGCCCGCCGCGCGGGATCATCGTCTTCGACGCGCGCGAACGCACCAGACGCACCTTCAGCATGTCGGCCTCGACGATGGTGCCGATATTCATGCGGTAACGTTGCGCGGTCATCGGATGGGTGACACGCCAGCGGCCGGTCTTGTCCTGCCGGATTTTAGCAAAGCGCTCATAGGCGCGCAGCGCATAGCCGCCGGTGGCGACGAAATCGAGCGCGGCATCGAAATCGCTGCGCGCAAGCTGCGTATAGGGCGCGGCGGCGCGCACCTCGTCATAAAGCTCGTCGGCGAGAAACGGCTCGCCGCAGGCCCGGCCCATGATGTGCTGCGCCAGCACGTCGAACGCGCCGGTGCGCGCCGGCGGCGTGTCCTGTGCGTTGTCGCGCACGGCCGCGAGCGCGGCGCTGCATTCCAGAACCTCGAAGCGGTTGGCCGGCACCAAAACTGCTTTCGACGGTTCGTCGAGCCTGTGATTGGCGCGGCCGATCCGTTGCAGCAGGCGCGATGAGCCCTTCGGCGCGCCGACATTGACAACGAGATCGACATCGCCCCAGTCGACGCCGAGATCGAGCGACGACGTGCACACCACCGCGCGCAACTTGCCGGCGGACATCGCATCTTCGACGCGACGCCGTTGCGCCACATCGAGCGAGCCGTGATGCAAAGCGATCGCCAGATTATCGTCGTTGATCTGCCATAGCGACTGGAACAGGCCCTCGGCCTGGCTGCGCGTGTTGACGAACAGCAGCACGGTCCGGTGCTGCTTGATGAGATCATACATCTCGCCGAGCGCGTGACGCGCGGTGTGGCCAGCCCACGGCAGATGCTCTTTGGTGTCGAGCATCGACACGTCCGGCGCGGCACCCGCCTGCGCAACGACTAAATCTGCAAGGTCTTCCCCATCCACCGGCTGCGGCCGCAGATAGCGGCGCAGATCGTCCGGCTGCGCCACGGTGGCGGACAGGCCGACGGTTTGCAGTTCCGGCGCCAGCGTGAACAATCGCGCAAGACCGAGCGACAGGAGATCGCCGCGCTTCGATGTCACCAGCGAATGCAATTCGTCGAGCACGACACGGCGCAGGGTCGCAAACAGATACGGCGCGTCGGCGGTGGAGAGCAGCAGCGCCAGCTGCTCCGGCGTCGTCAGCAGAATATCCGGCGGATCGCGGCGCTGGCGCATGCGTTTCGATGCGGGCGTGTCGCCGGTACGCGTCTCCAGCCGCACCGGCAGGCCCATCTCGCGCACCGGCGTTTCGAGGTTGCGGGCAATGTCGACCGCGAGCGCCTTCAGCGGCGAGATGTAGAGCGTATGCAGCCCCTGCGCACGGCGCAGCGTCCGGCCGGTCGAGACGATCGCGTTCGATGTTGCGCCACGCTCGCTCAGTTCCACCAGGGTCGGCAGAAAGCCGGCGAGCGTCTTGCCCGCGCCGGTCGGCGCGATCAGCAACGCCGAGCGCCCGGCCCGCGCCTTCGCCAGCAGATCGAGCTGATGCGCGCGCGGCTCCCAGCCGCGGGCCGCGAACCAGCGAGTGAACACTTCAGGCAGCGGCGCGGGCGTGTCGAGCATCGCTCCCTTATCTGGCGTCTGTCGCGACGCACACCAGCCCCGGAACCGGGCTGCCTTTCTCGGTGCGGGTCACGGCTGGCTCGAGGGCCAGCACCGCAAGCCCCGCAGCGGCAAGCGCCGCCCGCACCGCCACCTCACTATGCGCATAGCGCAGCGTGTCGCGCAGGATCACACCGTCGCCATCATGGGTCTCGACCGTGAAGGCGAAGCTGCCGCCGGCTTTCAGGATCGCCGCCGACGCGGCGCAGACCGGGGCGAGATCATCGAGATAGCTGAACACGTCGGCGGCCAGGATCAGGTCGTAGCACTCATTGAGCCCCGCTTCGCCGCGCAGGAATGTGACCACTTCTGCTTCCGCCAGCCGGTCATAAAGGCCCTTGGTCCGCGCCTGCGCCAGCATCGCACCGGACAGATCGACGCCGACGATGCGGTCCGCGAACGACCGGAACGTCACCGCCGCGAGACCGGTGCCGCAGCCGAGATCGAGCATCGAGGAAAAAGCGCCGCCGGCCCGTTCGATGCCGCGCGAGGCTTTCAGCGCATCGAGCAGGATCTCGGGCCCTCGATAGTTCAGCCCCTCGGTCAGCGCGCGATCGAACCGCGCCGCATAGCCATCGAACAGCGCCCGCACATAGCCTTCCGGCATGGCGCCGGCCGGCACCGCGCCGAGCCGCATCAGATGCAGGGTGGCGCCGTGACTGTCGGCCGGGTCGGTTGCCTGCGCCTGCTGATAGGCGGCGATCGCGCCCAGTTGATCGCCGAGTTTCTCCCGTGCCTCGCCCAGCAGGAACCAGCCGGCAGCATAGCCGGGCACGAGTTCGAGCGTCTGCTCGAACAGATCGGCAGCGCCGGCGGCGTCGCCCTGCGCCAGGCTTTCCCGCGCCCATTCGAAGCGGCGGTCGGCGGCGAGGTCACCGGAGGTTTGGAATGTGGTGGGCATCGGCTGCGGTTATCGGGACCGGCGCGTTCTATCTCGCGATCGGTCTTTGTGCACCTATCTAAGCGTGATGCGCCCCGAAGACATCCTCGTCCCCACCCCCTCCGGGGTCTGCTGCAAGACCGGCGGGTTCCACATCGACCCGACCCGTCCGGTCGCGCGGGCGCTGATCACCCACGGCCATTCCGACCATGCCCGCGCCGGCCATGGCGAGGTGCTGGCGACGCAGGAAACCCTGGACATCATGCGGCTGCGCTACGGCGAGAATTTCGCCGGGCGCTCTCAGGCGATCCGCTATGGCGAACCGCTCACGATCGACGGCGTCACGGTGAGCTTCCATCCGGCCGGGCATGTGCTCGGCTCGGCGCAGATCAAGGTCGAGCAGGACGGCCTGCGCATCGTCGCGTCCGGCGACTACAAGGATGTGGCCGACCCGACCTGCGCGCCATTCGAACTCGTGCCGTGCGACGTGTTCATCACCGAGGCCACATTCGGCCTGCCGGTGTTTCGCCACAGCGAGCCGCTGCACGAGATCGGAAAGCTTCTGAAATCCGTCACGCTGTTTCCGGAACGCGCGCATCTGGTCGGCGCCTATTCGCTCGGCAAAGCACAGCGCGTCATCGCCATGCTGCGGCAGGCCGGCTACGACAAGACGATCTATCTGCACGGCGCGATGGAGAAGATCACGCAGTACTACGTCTCGCGCGGCATCGATCTCGGGCCGCTCGAGCTGGTGCGCGGCGCTAAGAAGCCGGAGCTCGCCGGCACCATCACGCTGTGCCCGCCCTCTGCCAGCAAGGATCTGTGGACGCGGCGTTTCCCCGATCCGCTCGCCTGCTTCGCGTCAGGCTGGATGCGCGTGCGCGCCCGCGCGCGGCAGGGCGGCACCGAACTGCCACTGGTGATTTCCGACCATGCCGACTGGGACGGACTGACCACAACGATCGCCGCCACCGGCGCGTCGGAAATATGGGTGACGCACGGACAGGAAGACGCGCTGGTGCACTGGGCGACCCAGCGCGGCCTGAAGGCGCGGCCGCTCGACATCGTCGGTTATGGCGACGAGGAGGAGCACGAGGCGGTGGCGGATGCGTAACATCGTGCGTGCGTCGGATACTGATCGGCTCCCTCTCCCCATTGGGGAGAGGGTTGGGGTGAGGGGCATTCGCTC
>JBQCFU010000780.1:0-4249 GCA_051958775.1 Pseudolabrys sp. | reverse complement strand
GAATGGGTCTTGCCCTTGTCGTGATCGAAGAACACGCCCGGCGAACGGTGCATCTGCGAGACGATGACGCGCTCGGTGCCGTTGACGATGAACGTGCCGTTGTTGGTCATGAGCGGGATGTCGCCCATGTAGACATCCTGCTCCTTGATGTCCTTGACCGACTTGGCGCCCGTCTCTTCGTCCACATCGAACACGATGAGGCGCAGCGTCACCTTGAGCGGCGCAGCGAAGGTCATGCCGCGCTGGCGGCACTCGTCGACGTCATATTTCGGCGGGTCGAATTCGTACTTCACGAATTCGAGCATGGATGATCCCGAGAAGTCCGAGATCGGGAACACCGAGCGGAACACGGCCTGCAGGCCCTCGTCCGGGCGACCGCCCTCGGGCTCCTGCACCAGCAGGAACTGATCATAAGATGCCTTCTGAACCTCGATGAGGTTCGGCATCTCCGCGACTTCCCGAATGTGACCGAAAAATTTGCGGACGCGCTTGCGACCGGTGAACGTCTGCGCCATTCGTTTCTCTCTCAAATAGAGTTCGAACGTCGGGCAGCGGGAGCGATTCTCTCAAAAGCCGCAATCCATCGGGGCTTTTAAGACAAGCGCGTGGCTCGCCCGGTTCAATTGTCGACTCGAAATCAACGATCCGAGCCGTCGTCTGTCATAGTTCCGTGACCGGATTTGGGCCGCTCACGGTCTCTTGTTCCGTGGCGAAAGCCAGCTCGCGGGTGCGGGCCGGCTTCCGTAGTCCTTGGTGGACCGGAGCGACCCGGTCCTACGCGTCCCGGCCGAAACGTCCAGGGGCCGGAGGGCGCCAGGACGTAACGACCAGATAGGTACGCGCTTACTTGAGCTCAACCTTCGCGCCGACCTTTTCGAGGGTCTGCTTGATCTTGTTGGCTTCGTCCTTCGCCACGCCTTCCTTGATGTTCTTCGGCGCGCCTTCGACGAGATCCTTCGCTTCCTTGAGGCCGAGGCCGGTGAGCGCGCGGACTTCCTTGATGACCTCAATCTTCTTGTCGCCGGCCGAGGCCAGGACGACAGTGAACTCGGTCTTCTCTTCAGCGGCAGCAGCGCCACCACCGGCGCCCGGCGCGGCGGCAACCGCGACGGCGGCCGCAGCGGACACGCCCCACTTCTCTTCGAGCATCTTGGCGAGGTCCGCCGCTTCCATCACGGTCAGCGAGGACAGCTCGTCGACGATCTTCTGCAAGTCAGCCATTGTCTTCTTTCCTTAGGTTCGAACCATTCGATTTTGGGAGAGCGTCACGCCGCATTGTCTTTGGAGGCGTAAGCCGAAACCACGCGCGCCACCTTCGCCGCAGGGGCGTTGGCCAGCTGCGCCAGCTTGGTCGCGGGCGCCTGGATGAGGCCCACGAGCTTGGCGCGGAGTTCGTCGAGAGACGGCAGCGAAGCCAGAGACTTCACGCCGTTGACGTCCAGCGAGGTTTTGCCCATCGATCCGCCGAGAATGACGAACTTTTCGTTCGCCTTGGCGAAATCGACGGCGACTTTCGGCGCTGACACCGGATCGTTCGCAGAGTAAGCGATCACGGTCGGCCCCTTCAGCAGGGGCGCGATGGAGGCAGCGTCGGTGCCTTCAAGAGCGATCTTGGCGAGACGGTTCTTCGCGACTTTGACCTTGCCGCCAGCCTTGGACATCTGCTTCCGCAGCGTCTGCATCTGGGACACGGTCAAGCCGCTGTAGTGGGCCACCACGACGACTTGGGAGCTTGAGAAAACCCCCTTCAGTTCGCTGATGGCTTCCTGTTTTGCCGCTCGATCCACAGCAAGCTCTTTCCGTTTTGGCGGTTCAGCATCAGATTCAGAACCGCCAGGTTGCACTGGCCGCCCTGCTCCCTCGATGCGCGAACGCACGCCGGGCAGGACGACGTCTTCAAGCCTGCCCCCCGTTACGGCCGGAGCCGCTTCGGGTCTTAGAGGTTCGAACCGATCCGAGCACATTCGCCCTGGCTGGGACGAAGCGCCTGAAATCCGTTGTCATCCCCATCTGTGCTGGCCCCACATGCGATGACATGGGATTAAGCGTCAGCCTCGAAAGGCATCGGCACCCGCAGTCTTGGACAGGTCGTCACCGGACCGGAGTCCGGCGGCATCCTTCAATTACGACAGCCTTGGCTCGCCTTTCAGAGATATCCGTTCGGATGTCCAAAAGACGGGTTCAAGCCACCATGATTTGAGGGACGCGCAAAGGCATGCCGACAAGGGCCGGCACGCCCAAGGCCGGTGATCTAGTCCCTTCCGGCTGCTTTGCCAAGCCCTTTTTCCTAACAAGAAAAAGCCGCTTTCCGCGGGTCAAGAGCCCGTTATCCGCCGAACGGACCGACCGCTCCTACACTTCTAACAAATGACTTTCGAAAACCAGATCAATACCCTGCAAATAAAAGAAAACGCCGCGACCCGAAGGCCGCGGCTTTGATCCTTAAAGCAGGTCCGATCAGCCGGCAGTGAACAGCGTCGACGGCTCGACCTTCACGCCCGGGCCCATGGTCGAGGAGACCGCGACCCGGTTGATGTAGGTGCCCTTGGCTCCCGCCGGCTTCGCCTTCTGCACCGCATCGGCGAATGCGCGGATGTTCTCAACCAGCTTGTCCTCGGAGAACGAGGCCTTGCCGACGCCGGCCTGGATGATGCCGGCCTTCTCGACACGGAACTCGACCGAGCCGCCCTTGGCGCCCTTGACCGCACCGGTGACGTCCATGGTCACGGTACCGACCTTCGGGTTCGGCATCATGCCGCGCGGGCCGAGCACCTTACCGAGGCGGCCGACCAGCGGCATCATGTCCGGGGTGGCGATGCAGCGGTCGAAGTCGACCTTGCCGCCGTTGACGATCTCGAACAGGTCTTCCGCGCCGACTACGTCGGCACCGGCAGCCTTCGCCTCGTCCGCCTTCGCGCCGCGCGCGAACACGCCGACGCGGACCGTGCGGCCCGTGCCGTTCGGCAGGCTGACCACGCCGCGCACCATCTGGTCCGCATGCTTGGGGTCGACGCCGAGATTCATCGCGATCTCGATCGTCTCGTCGAACTTCGCCTTGGCGCGAGCCTTCACCAGCTTGATCGCCTCGTCGAGCGTATAGGACTTGGCCGGATCGATGCCGTCACGGATCGCCTTCATGCGCTTTGCCTGAGCCATGATCCGTTACTCCTTCACCTGGATGCCCATGGAGCGGGCCGAACCTTCGACCATCTTCATGGCGGCTTCGATCGTCTCGCAGTTGAGATCCTTCATCTTCTGCTCGGCGATTTCCTTGACCTGCGCCTTGTTGATCGAGCCAGCGACGTCGCGGCCCGGGGCCTTGGAGCCGCTCTCGAGCTTGGCCGCCTTCTTGATGAAGAAGGACACCGGCGGGGTCTTCAGCTCAAAGGTGAAAGACCGATCCTGATAGGTGGTGATGACCACCGGGATCGGCGTGTTCTTTTCCATCTTCTGGGTCTGCGCGTTGAACGCCTTGCAGAACTCCATGATGTTGAGACCACGCTGACCGAGCGCTGGGCCGATCGGCGGGGCCGGGTTTGCAGCGCCCGCAGGCACCTGCAATTTCAAAAAGCCCGTAATCTTCTTTGCCATCTCATTTCTCCATCTGATGCCGGACCATTCCGGCATCGACTTCGTGGTGCGGTTTCAGGCGGCTGGCGGCCGCCTCACCTCCCACGTCTGGCTCTGTCGCGGCCAGGATGGTCCCGGCCGCCTCGCATTCTCACTTCCGCATGATCTTGTCCGAAAACCGGTATCCACTTTTCGGGATCCTGCGCATACGGTCAGACCTTCTCGACCTGTCCGAACTCCAGCTCGACCGGCGTGGCGCGGCCGAAGATCGACACAGCGACCTTCACGCGCGAGCGGCCTTCGTCGACTTCCTCGACCACGCCGTTGAAAGAAGCGAACGGGCCGTCGGAGACGCGCACGTTCTCGCCGATTTCGAACGAGACCGCCGGCTTCGGCCGCTCGATGCCTTCCTGCACCTGATGCAGAATACGATCTGCCTCCGCATCCGAGATCGGCATCGGCTTCTTGTCGGTGCCAAGGAAACCGGTGACCTTCGGCGTGTTCTTGATGAGATGATAGACGTCGTCGGTCAAATCCATCTTCACCAGCACGTAGCCGGGGAAGAACTTGCGCTCGGAATTGACCTTCCGGCCGCGGCGGATCTCGACGACATCCTCGGTGGGAACCAGGATCTCGGAGAAGCTGTCGTCGAGGCCCTGCGAATGGGCCTGTTCGCGGA
>JBQCFU010000779.1:0-4885 GCA_051958775.1 Pseudolabrys sp. | reverse complement strand
AAGCGCAAAACCAAGCGGAAGACGAAGCGCAAATCGCGCTCCTGAGATTCCAAGGAAGAGGGTGGTTTCGCCGCCCTCTTTTTTTGTCCGCCGCGCACGTCGCGCATCGCCAAGAAAAAGCCCCGCCGATCGGCGGGGCTTTGTCGTGTGACGTCTTGATGGTGATGTCTCAGGCGGCGCCCAGCAGCATCAGCACGATGATGAGCGAGAGCGGAACACCGAGTAACCAGAGCAGGATCGGCATCATGAACTCCTGTGTCAGGGAACGGTGCGGGCGGGAGTGGTGGCGACCCACCAGGTCGAGGAGCGCAGCGAGCCGCCGACGGTGGCTCCGAGCGCGGCGGACAGGGCGCCGGCCAGCAGCGAGGCGGCGAGCCAGAACGCCATCTTGGCGGCGTTGCGGCGCGCGGTGTCCGCGGCCTGTTTCGCCGACTGGATCGTCTGATCGACGGTGCGCTCGGCGTCGGCCTGCGACTGGCCGGTGCGGGCCGCAACGATGTTTGCGAGATAAGCCCGATCGTCAGCGGCGAGCTCGCCTTTCTTTGCCACCGCGGAGGCGACAATGCGGGACACACTTGCGGACAGATTGGGATCGTTGGCCGCCGACGCGTTGGTGTTGGCCGGATTGGTCCGCAACAGACGATCGACCGTCGTATTGCCGCTACTGGCCATCGTCGTTGCTGCTCCGGCTCCGCCCGCGGCGGCACCGGTTGCAACGCCGGACGCGACATGGGTGGTCGCCGCGCCGAGCACCGCGATGCTGAACACGGTGGCGACGGCCCAGGTGACCAGGCCATGGGCGGTATCGCGGAAATAGCGTTCGTCCTCATGGACGTCGATCCATCCCGCACGCAGGCGCCCGGTGAGATAGCCGCCGATCGTCGAGGCGATCATCGCCGCGGCGATCAGGAAAAGTCCCGCCGACCACGCGACAGTGGTGGCGGACAGGCCTTCGCCGCTCCACGGCGAAACCGCCGACAGACCGGCACCGACGCCGAAGGCAAACATGAAAAAGGTGATCGCGACGCTCGCGACGGCACCTGCGAAGATCGCACCCCAGCTTGTTGCCGAAGGCGCATCGACCGATGAAATGACCGGCATTTGAAAAGTCTCCTCAGACCATTGTCCTCTTGGAAATGCCGATATTCGGTCAAAGGTTCCCACGCGCCGCTATGTCGAAAGACAATGCCGGCGAAAAATCCCGCACAAACAAAAAGAGCGCAGCCGTGGCTGCGCTCTCGTTTTCGTGTTGGCGAGGTGAAGCGTGATCTACTTCTTCGCGCTGCTGGCGAGGATCTTCGAGTAGCGCTCGGTGTCGGACTTCACCAGCGCGTCGAAAGCATCGGGCGTCGAGGAGGTGACGATCGTGCCTTGCTTGGCGAGGCGATCGCGCACGTCCGGCATGGCCATGACCTTGGCGATGTCCTGGCTGATCTTGTCGCGAATGGCCTTCGGCGTCTGTGCCGGCGCCAGCAGGCCGAACCAGGCGTCGTATTCGAATTCCGGCATGCCGGCTTCAGCGAAGGTAGGGACGTTCGGCAGGGTGCCGATGCGCTGCTTGCCGGTGACGGCGACGCCGTTGACCTTGCCGCTGTTGATCAGGTCGTCGCTCACCGAGGCGGGCGAAAAGAAGAAGTCGGTATCGCCACGCATGATGCTGGTCTGCGCGTCCGGCGTTCCCTTGTAGGGGACGTGCAGGATCTGCAGGTTCTTGGTCTGCTTGAACGACTCGCCGGCGATGTAAGCAGTGCTGGCGAGACCGGCGGAGGCGTAGCTCAGCTTGCCGGGGTTCTGCTGTGCGAGCTTCACCACATCGGCGAGGTTGCGGTGGTCGGCCTTCGGCGGCGCGATCATGATCATCGGCATCGACGCGAGCTTGCTGACGCCGACGAAATCGTTGACCGGATCGAACGGCAGGTTCGACGTGATCATCTTAGTCACGGTGTGACCGTTGGAGACCAGCAGCAGCGTATAGCCGTCAGCCGGCGACTTGGCCGCCAGGGCGGTTCCGGCGACGCCCGGATGGTTTTCGACGATGACCGGCTGTTTCCACATCGGCCCGAGCTTGTCGCTGAGCGTGCGGGCCAGGAGATCGGTCAGACTACCGGCCGAGAACGGCACGATGATCTTCACCGTCTGGTTCGGATACGCGCTTCCTTGAGCAGCGGCCGCTTGCACGCCGAGTGCGACTACCGCGGCCGTGACCGCAAGCCGGATCGTTGTCTTGATCATGTTTCCCCACCTTGATGCTGTTGCATGCGCCGCGGTTGAGCCGCGAGCGCTTATTTGCAATCGTTTGCATCTATGGCCGCAACTGTCAATTCGGTTGCGGGTCGGTGCGTCAATGGTGCGTCAATGCGCCGGGGCGCGGGGCGGCTTCGTCGACTGACGCAGCACAAATTCCGGGCGCAGCAGGATATCCGCTCCTGCATTATGCCCCGCCATGCGGGCGAGCAGGATTCGTGCGGCTTCAAGTCCCATTTCGCGTTGATCGACCCGCACCGAGGTGAGGGGCGGGCGCACCAGATCAACGAATGGTGAGTCGTTGTAACCGGTGATCGAGATGTCGTCCGGGCAGGTCAGTCCTTTTTCGGCGAGCGCGTCGTAGCAACCGAGTGCGATCAGATCGTTGGCGGCGGCGATCGCGGTGACATTGGGATTCTTCGCCAGAGCTTCAAGGCAGGCAATCTTGCCGGCTTCGCGCGTGAATGACGCGGCTTCGGTGATCGAGTGCCGGTTGAGCGGTATCGAAAGTTCGCTGCAGGCGAGCTTGAACGCGCGCTGGCGCACCGCGCCGGTGGAGAGGAAGTCGGGGCCGGCGACATGAATGATGCGCTTGTGGCCGATCTCCACCAGATGACGGACCGCAAGGCCGATGCCGCGCATGTCGTCGTTGACGACGGCCGGTGCCCGGCCGGATTCGTCGGTGCGGTTCATCAGCACGATCGGCGCGCGATTTTCGAACCACTCGTCGGGGATAGGATCGTTCAACGTGGCCGACGCGAGGATCAGGCCGTCGACCTGCCGCTCCATCATCCCGGTGAGAACCCGGCGATGCCGTTCCGGATCGTTGGCGGAGTTGCCGACGATCGTCATGTAGCCTTCCTTCAGAAGGGCGTGCTCGATCCCTTCGAGGATCGGCGGGAACAGCAGGCTGGCGATATCCGGTACCACCACGCCGACCACGCGGGACCGTTTGGTGCGCAGGCTGGAGGCGAGCGAGTTGGTGCGATAGCCGAGTTCGCGGGCGGTCTGCAGGATCCGCGCGGCAATCTGCGGTTTCACCAGATCGCGCGTCGCGGGGTTGAGCGCCCGGGAAACGGTGGAATAATGGACGCCCGCCGCGGTGGCGACGTCCTTCATCGTAACGGGCGGTTTGCTGGCGACGGTCATGAGCGGCGTTTGTAGAGAAGAGAGGTCGGAAGGCCAAATCGAACAAACGTTTGCAGAAAATGGTCAACAAGGCCAGAGACCAACCTTGACAGGATCAATTAATATCGGCAATCTCTGTCTACAAACGTTTGCAGAAGGAGGACACGCCATGGCACCCCGTATCAGCTACGTTGATCCGGCTACCATCACCGATGCCGCAATGCTGGCCGAACTGGACCGTTGCCGCCGGGAAGGAACCCCCCGGCCGGAGAGCCAGGCGATCCGCGCTCACGTGCCGGCGACCTTCTGGTCCTTCGCCAATACCTGGCAGAGCGTATTCCGCGAAGGCGTGGCCGACCACAACATCAAGGAACTGTGCCGCATCTACGTGTCGCGCTCGGTCCTGTGCGAGTTCTGCGGCAACCAGCGCTCGATGAAGTCCGCGAAAGCCGGGCTGGTCGAGGAGGACTACGCCGACCTGATCAATTTCGAGACGTCTTCGCGCTACAATGACAAGCAGAAGGCCGCGCTCGCCTACGCAGAGTGCATCACGTGGGATCTGCCGGCTGACGATAAGCTCTGGGCGCGATTGCACAAACATTTCTCCGAACCCGAGATCGTCGAGATCGGTTATTTCGTCGCGATCACCATGGGGCAGCAGCGCTGGCTGCGCACGCTGAACATCGAGCACCACCAGATTTTGGCCGGTACCGACGCGTCGATGGCGCCCGGCTTCAAGACGATGGATGAGTTGCAGAAATCGAAGGCTGAAGCCGATTACTGGGCCAAGTCGAAACCGAATCCGAACTCGTCCGCAGCGTAACGGGCAGGGCGTCTCCGGCCATTCTGCCGCAGGGCAGTTTTGTGGGTTCGCCCGTTGTCTGCGCCCCGCATTCGCAGGATAAAAGGCGTACGTCAGGGTGTTCACGCCTGTCGTCGCCAGGCTGTGCGTTCTCACGCGATTGCCGCTCTCAACCGGGCGGCGTCGCCTCGTAATTGCAGGAGTGTCCCATGGATGACATCACACGCGGTCTTCGCAAGGTTGACCCGAACGACATCAACCCGCGGTTTAACTGGGGACGCCATCTGCCCGCGCTCGGCACCATGGGCGTCGATTTCGAAGAGCGCGTGAATTACCAGCGGCTGCACAAATATCGCATCGGCCGCGTGCGTCAGGCGCTGGAGAACTCCGAACTCGGCGCGCTAATCACCTTCGACGTCAACAATATCCGCTACATCACCTCGACCAAGATCGGCGAGTGGGAGCGTGACAAGCTTTCGCGCTGGGCGCTGTTGCCGCGCGGCGGCGAGCCGATCCTCTGGGACTTCGGTTCGGCGGCGGTGCACCACAAGCTCTATTGCCCGTGGCTTGAGCCGAACAATATGCGCGCCGGCCTTGTCGGTCTGCGCGGCACCGTGCATCCGGACTTCGGTCTGATGGAGCGCCACGCCAAGGAGATTGCGTCGCTGCTCAAGGAGGCCGGCGTCCACAAGATGCCGGTCGGCGTCGACA
>JBQCFU010000778.1:0-4240 GCA_051958775.1 Pseudolabrys sp. | reverse complement strand
CACCGAGCCCGGAGAGGCTGGTGTCGAGCTTGTCGTCCGAGTCGAAGTCCGAGTTGGTGGCCGAGGCGATGTTCAGCGAGTCGGCATCGATCGACATGGCGTTGTCGCTGTTGTCCTTGACCTGGATGTCCATGGTCGAGGTGCCGGTTTCGTTGAACGTCAGCTTCAGCTTGTCCTTCCGGAGCAGGTTGACACCGTTGTAGCTGGCGTCATCCGCCGTCTTGTTGAGCTGGTCGCGCAGTTCGTTGAACTGCTTCACCAGCGACTTGCGGGTCTCGTTACCGCCGACCGAGGTGGTGCTGGCGTTACCGGTGATCGCACCCGAAGACGTGCCGCCGACCGTGAGATCGGCCGTCGAGTTGTTCTGGATGCGCAGCTTGCCGTTGTCGTTCGAGGCAGTGATCTTGCCGCTCAGGCTGGAGTCACTGTTGATCGCCGCGACAAGCTGGTCGAGCGTGTTGCGGGCGCCCGAGGCCGGGACCGCAGCCGTACCAGCGATGGTGCGCGACGTGGTCGTGCCCGTGCCGGCAGCGTCGACGCCGAGGCCGGCGAGGAGGGTGGCGCCGCCATCCACCTTGATATCCGCACCCTGAGCGTTGCCGGTCAACGTGAGCTGACCGCCGCTGACGCCAGCCGTGACGCCGGTGGTGCCAGTATTCCCGTTGATCGTGTTGATGACGTCGGCGACCTTGTCGGTCGCATTGATCGTCATCGCACGACCGTTGATCGTCAGCGTGCCGCCCGTGCCGACTTCATCGGTGCCGGCGCCGGCCGCGAAGCCGCCCGTACCGGTCGCAGTCGCCGCGACAGCAGAGCTGCCGCCCGAACCGGCTTCGGTCAGGTTGATCGTGACCGGGGCCGAGCCGACAGCGCCGCCCGAGAACGAGAGCGAGCCGCTGGTGGTGATCGCACCGGTCGCATCGGTGGCGACGGTGTAGGATTGGGTCTGGAACGACTTGTCCTGACGCGCCTGGCGCAGCGTCGACTGCATCGTCTCGACCGTCTTGGTGATCGAGGTGAGGCCGTTGTCGGCAGCTTCCAGGGTCTTCACGCCGTTGGCCATCGAGTCGAGCAGCGAGCTCAGGTCATTGCCGCGGCTCTGCAGCGAGGACGAGGTGAAGAAGTTGGACGGATTGTCGAGAGCGGAGTTGACCTTCTTGCCGGTGGCGAGACGGTTCTGGGTGGTGGCCATCAGCGACGCGGTGTTCTGCAGCGAGAGGAGGTTCTGACGCACGCCAGCCGAGAGAGTGATACCGGAAGCCATTATTGTAACCTTTCTGGTTGAGCACCTGCCGCTTACTGCGACAGGCATGGATCGATCCTCAGGATCGGTCGGCATCCTCCACGACGCGCGATAATGGCGCGTGAAAAAACATGGTTAATGAAAAGCGTAAAATGCCATCAACGACGCCGCGGGTGGCGGCGCCGATGATGGCGTTTGGCAATGAGATAACGAAGCGTCAGATGCTGCGGCTGACCGCGAGCGGCGGCGCCGTGCGCGGCGAGGGCTGGCTGGTGCGTCCGCCGGCGCCATAGGTCGACGGCGAGGCTTTGCGCTGCATCTCGCTGGAGACGCCGCGGATGATGTCTTCCGAGACGGCATGCGCGGTCGCCAGTACCGTCATGTTGGTCTTGAGCCGGGCCTGCAATTCGCGATGCAGATCAGCGAGGATGCGCAGTTCATTGGGAACGTGACGCGTCAGCGATCGCCTGCTGGCGGACATCCGTGCGCTGTCTTTCATATAGGCACGCGCGAGATCATTCTTCGGCGGTTCGAGCAGGGTCGCTTGCCGCATCCGACCGGAGCGAACCAGCGAGGTCTCCTGCTCGACCAGCGACAGCAGCGCGCCAATGGTGCTGGCGAATTGCTTGACGGCAACTTGGGCATCTTCAGGATGGGCAAATTCAACGGCAGTCTCGGTCACGAACGAACCTCCTGTTGCGCGAGCAATGCGCTGTAGACCTGTTGGGCGATGCCGATGCCGCCGGATTTCGCGACGGTACGGGCATATTGATCGGTGAGGAACGAGCGCCAGACGCCGGTGGCGCCCTTGCTGCTCATAGGTCCCTCGCCATCGGTGGCGGTGAACATCTGTTGGAACATGCTGTTCAGGAACACGGCCTCGAAGTCCTCCGAGGCGGCCTTGGCCTTGGCGGCGTTCGATTGCGCGCGCGGTTTGGCGTTCCCTGCCGCCTGAAGGACATCGAGCGGCGAGGTACCGGCGGTCATGTTGCCGGTGATCCCGCCCAGGCCGGATGCACCCATCACATCACCTCGATATCAGCCTGGATCGCGCCCGACGCTTTGATCGCCTGCAGGATCGAGATCAGGTCACGCGGTCCGATGCCGAGGGAGTTCAATCCATCGACCAGTTGCTGTAGCGACACACCCTCGTTGACGACGGCGAGCTTCTTGCCGTCCTCCTGGACGCCGACGCGGGTGCGCGGCACCACTTTGGTCTCGCCGAGCCGGGAGAACGGCGCGGGCTGGCTCACCTGGGGCGTTTCCGTGATGGTGACGGTCAGATTGCCCTGCGCCACCGCGACCATGGACACGCGCACGTCGCGGCCCATGACGATGATGCCGGAGCGTTCGTCGATGATGATCTTCGCCGGCAGATCGGGCTCGACCTGCAATTGCTCGATCTCGGTCAGCAGCGCGATCACGTTGCCGTGGAACTGCGGCGGGATCGACAACTGAATGGTCGATGGATCCAGCGGCTCCGCCGTCGGCGCACCGATGAAGTCGTTGACGGCGGCGGCGATGCGCTTGGCGGTGGTGAAATCCGGGTTGCGCAGCGACATGCGCAACTGGCTCAGCCGATTCAGGTTGAAATCGATCTCGCGCTCGATCAGCGCGCCGTTGGCGATGCGGCCGACGGTCGGCACGCCGCGGGTGATCTTGGCGGCTTCGCCTTCCGCCTGGAACCCGCCGATGGCAAGGGAGCCCTGGGCCACGGCATAGACGTTGCCGTCGGCGCCGAGCAGCGGTGTCACCAGCAGCGTGCCGCCCTGCAGGCTCTTGGCGTCGCCCATCGCCGAGACGGTGACGTCAATCCGGGTGCCCTGGCTGCCGAAGGCGGGCAGGTTGGCAGTGACCATCACCGCTGCGACATTGCCCGTGCGGATTTGCTGGCCGCGAATGTTCACGCCGAGCCGTTCCAGCATCGCGGTCAGCGACTGCTTGGTGAAAGGAATGTTGTTGAGCGTGTCGCCGGTTCCATTGAGGCCGACCACCAGGCCGTAGCCGATCAACTGGTTCTGGCGGACGCCTTCGACGGTTGCGAGATCCTTGATCCGCGACATCGCCAGCGCCGGGGCGCAAACGACCACGCAGGTCATGACAAGCATCAGGGCCGCGACGAGCGCGGCGAATGTCCTCGACATCATTCTCCCCAATGAAAGTCGGACAGGATGCCAGGCTCTTTGCGAATGCCGTGCCAACCGGGGGAAGGTTGCTAAGTATTTGATTTAACGTCGAATTGGGACAGAGCCGAGCGGCGACAGGCCTTTTCCGTCCGGCAGCTTTGGCCGCGGCGGCAAAATCTGCCGGGAGATTTACCGGTCATTAACCATGAGCGGTCACTGTCGCGGCATGCGCATCCAGGGAGCGAATGGCACCGCGCTTGCGGCCAGAACGGCTCCAGCCCGCCCCGGCGCGGCTGGGAGCTTCACGCTGCCGAACAGCGCCCCGACCGAAACCCCGGCCACCAGCCATCTTCGTGCCGTTGGCAACATCGATGCATTGATGGCGCTGCAGGCCTACGACGATCCGACGGAGCGTCGTCGCCGTTCGGTCCGTCACGGGCGCACCGCCCTCGACGCGCTCGAACAGATCAAGCTCGGCCTGCTAGATGGGACCATCGAGCCGGCCATGCTTTACCGGCTTAAGGCCCTGGCGGGCGGGTTTAGTGAACGATCCGGCGATCCTGGCCTTGATGCGGTGATGGAAGAAATCCAGCTTCGCGTGGAAGTTGAGCTGGCCAAGGCCCAGGTGCGCTGAGCGAGCATGGCGGTTGCCCGCTGCTTCCACTTAACTGCCTGATAATTCAGCATTAATTATCAACGCCGGCCCGTGTCGTTCCGGCGCCAGCCCATTGTCGTCGCCCGTCAGCGCGTATATAAGCCACGCCCGCACGGGTATTCGACTCGTGGGGGAATAAGGGTGGAGTCGTCAAAGCAATGCTGGCGAAAAACAAGCCTTATAAGCCAAGTGACAAAGAGCCTTTCATGAATGAGC
>JBQCFU010000777.1:0-2562 GCA_051958775.1 Pseudolabrys sp. | reverse complement strand
CTGCTTGTCGCGCGAGAGCTCGGCGCACTTGTCGTAGATTTCCTTGACGTTGCTCTCGGTGCCCGGCGTGCGGACGATGTCGGCGACATTGGCGACCCAGCGCTGGAGCCAGTCGAAACGCTCGCGGCTCATGCCGGCGGGAAGAACGGCGACGCCACGGCAACCGAGGATGCGGGAAATCGCGACGCCGCCCCGGCAGTAGTTGCCGGTCGAGGGCCAGACCGCGCGATCGGTGGACGGGTCGAAACGGCCGGTCACCAGCCTTGGCACCAGGCACGCATAGGCCGCGAGCACCTTGTGCGCGCTGATCATCGGAAAGCGGCAGCCGAGCAGAACCACGATGGGCGATTGAACGCCGGTCAATTCCGGCGGCAGCACGAGATGATCCGGCGTCTCGCGCTGGGTCTTGCGGTCGGCGCCGCTGAACCAATGCACCCGCCATAGATTGCGGGGATCGGCGTCGTCCGGCTCGACGCTCTTGAGCGTGTCCGACAATTTCTTGTCCGGGCGCGCCAACTGGCTCCAGGTCGGAAGACGGCCGCCCACATCACGCAGCCGCTTGATAGCGGCAGCCCGGCGCTCACGGTCGTGCACGACGGGATCGATGGAGAGTGACATGAAGAGAACTCCTGAGTGGACGGGCCGGAAAATGCGGCGGCCCGATCGTGCGGGCCACCGCGGAGATCGATGCTGTCAGACGGCGATCACTCGCTGACGCCGCACCAGTCGTAAATGCTCAGGGCCATCACCTTGATGGCCGTCTGGTAGTCGTCGATGCTGACGTATTCATCGTCCGAGTGCATCACCGCGGTGGAGCCGGGCCCGAAGATCACCGTCGGTGTCTTGCCGTACTCGTTGAGGAACCGCGTATCCGCCGCGCCTTGCCGGCCGCTGATTTCGGGGTCCAGACCGGTAAGCTCCTTTTAGTTCTTGCTGACGACCTTAACGATCGGATGATCGACCGGGATCTCGGACGCCTGCGCGTCATAGCCAACGAACCGCACGACCGGCGGATGATCCTTCAGCCACGGATCCTGCGCCGCGAATTGCGCGATGTGTTCGACCAGCGATTTCTTGACGCCTTCGTGATCTTCGCCCGGTACGGTCGCCATGCTGCCTTTCAGCGTGCAGGTGGCGGGGAACGAACTCGCATAGTTGCCAGCGTGGAAAGCGCCGACCATGCAGGGCAGGGCGTCGATCGGTTTCGGATAGAGCGGATGCTTCACCGTCGCGACGCGCTTGTCCTCCAGCGCGGCCACCGCCTTGACGATCTTGTAGCCGAGGTCGATGGCGCTGACGCCCTGATAGCGCCGCTGGATGCCGGCGGGCTTGCCTTGCACGTCGATCTCGAACCAGATGCGGCCGATGCAGGCGGGCTGCACCGCGAGGCCGCTGGTTTCGCCGGAGATTCCGGCATCCGCCTTATAGCCGCGGATGACGGTGTCGAGCGTGCCGTGGCCGCTCACTTCTTCATCGATGACGATGTCGAGATAGACGTCGCCTTTCGGCTTCAGCCCGGCGGCGATCATGTTCTCGATCGCCATGATGTGGCTGGCGACGCTGCTCTTCATGTCGCAGGAGCCGCGGCCGTAAAGCTTGCCGTCCTTGATCGACGCCGACCACGGATTGTCGCTCCAGCCCTCGCCATTGCCGACCGGGATCACGTCGGTGTGGCCGTTGAACAGGAGAGATTTGCCGCCGCCGGTGCCTTTCCAGGTGGCGACGATATTCGGGCGGCCTTCATAGCCGCGATCCACGGGGATATAGCCGGGGTGCTTCTTCAGCGCCTCCCAATCGGTCTCCCACATATCCACCTCAAGACCCATCTGGGTCAGGTAGTCGGCGAGATATTTCTGGATGGCGCCTTCGTCGCCGGTCACGCTGGGGATCGACACGATCTTCTGCAAGAATTTGAGCGACCTGTCCTTGTTGGCGTCGATCTGTTGAAGAACTTTCTGGCGACTATCGGTCATGTCCTGACTTCCCTTCATACGTCATTGTTTCAAACTGATATCCCGGTGCAGCGGGTCGGCTTCAGTTGCCGAAACGCACGCAGATATTCTTGACTTGCTGGTAGGCGTTCAGCGCTTCCAGCCCCTTTTCGCGTCCGAAGCCGCTTTGCTTGAAGCCGCCGAATGGGAATTCGACGTCGAGACCGACCCAGAACGAATTGACCCAGACCTGACCGACACGCAGTTTCTGTCCCAGCGTCATGGCGGCATCGATGTTCTTTGTATGGATGCCGGCGACGAGTCCGAACGGAGAATCGTTGGCGATGTCGACGGCTTGATCGACGGTGTCGAACGGAATGACCGTCAGTATGGGGCCGAAGATCTCTTCGCGCGCGACGCGGGCTTTGTTGCTCGCATTGACGACGAGGGCAGGGCGCACGAAGTTTCCGGCCTTCAGTTCCGGATCGGTCGGCAAGTCGCCGCAAATCCTGTTCGCGGACGGTGACATCGATGCCGCGCTCGAGATCATCGCGGGCGGCGCCTTCCTGCACTGCGGGCAGGTCTGCAACGCGGGCACGCGGCTGCTGGTCGAACGCAAGATTCACGATCG
>JBQCFU010000776.1:0-3439 GCA_051958775.1 Pseudolabrys sp. | reverse complement strand
CACGAGGCATGGTGTCACCTCCCTGTACCAACACTCTACCGAAGCCCGGAGTCACGGATTGTCGACTTCGACCACCATTTCAATTTCGACGCAGGTGTTCATCGGCAGGGATCCGACGCCGAACGCCGCCCGCGCATGCTTGCCCTTGTCGCCGAAGACCTGGACCAGCAGGTCCGAGGCGCCGTTGATCACCTGCGGCTGCTGGCCGTAACCCGCCACGGCGTTGACGAAACCGCCGAGCCGCACGCAGCTCACGACCTTGTCGAGATCGCCGCCGACCGCGGCCTTGAGCTGCGCGAGGATATTGACGGCACACAGCCGCGCGGCCTTTTGCGCGTCTTCCAGCGAAACCTCCTTGCCGACCTGGCCTGTGAACTGATCCTTGCCGTTGGCGTTCGGCACCTGGCCGGCGATGAATACAAGCGAGCCTGCGCGCTTGAACGGCACATAGTTCGCCGCGGGCGTCGAGGGGGTCGGCAGGTCGATCTTCAGTTCCTTCAAACGCGCGTCAATCCGGCCGCTCATCCTGTCTCTCCCGGGTTATGCTGAAATTCGCAAGCTTGGCTTGCAGTTTAGAAACTCGATTTGAGCATGATCGTGTCCCGAAAACCGCTTCACGCTTTTCGGGATCAGGCTCTAGAAAAAGGCATCCATCTCGGCGATGGAACGCATCAGCGGTCCGTTGAGGCCACGTTCCACAGCCCCACCGAGAAGGTTTTTCGCCGTGGTGCGGACATCGCGCGCAAGCGCGCGCTGCACGACGCTCGGCTTGCCGGCGCGCAGACCGTCGAGAATTTCAGTATGCGCCGATGCATCCCAGGGCATCGATGGCGACAGCAGCGAGAAATACAGCGTCGGGCCGCATTGCAGCCACAGCGACTCGATCAGCGGCATCAGGGTTTCGGAACCGGAGGCCTGATACAGCGTGAAGTGAAACTTCTGGTTTGTGGATAAGCATCCCAGAATATCGCGCTTGGCGATGGCTTCGATCAGGTCTCGATTGGTCGTCTCGAGCCGCGCGATCAGATCAGGCGTCACGTGCTCGCACGCCATCTTGGCCGCCAGTCCTTCGAGCATCTCGCGGACCTGGAAAAGCTCGGCCAGACGGCTGTCGGACAGTCGCGGAACACGCACCGAGCGGTTCGGCATTTCCTCAAGCGCATTGGCCGTGACGAGATAGGTCAGCGCTTCACGCACCGGCATCGGGCTGGTGCCGAGACTGGCCGCGACCTTGCGCAGGCTCATCACCTGCCCCGGCACAAATGCACCGACCATCAGGCCCGTTCGCAACCGGCGGAGAACCTGATCCTGAACCCCGCCACGGCGCGGATTGGCCCGATTTGTGCTTACCGATGTCGAACGGCGCGGAGCTTTTGTAGTCGGCATGGTTCGTATCCGTCGGTGCGACATTCTCATCCCGCTTCTGCAGCGGGGCATACTTGACAGCCAGAAATAGTGTGATCACACTATGTGATCATTAGACGCGATGCAATACGCGCAGATGTGCCGAGGCCGGCGCAGAGTGTCTTCAGATCGCAGTGTCTTCGGATCACAGTGTCTCGAGACTCAGAGGGAGGACGGAATGCTACTCGGTGATATCACAAAGAAGTTGGGATTGTTGTGCGGGGCCATGGCGCTGGTGGCTGCCAGCGGCGTTGGCGCCCGTGCCGACGATCAGGTCAATGTCCGCTTCAGCTGGAAGCTCAAGGGCGAATATGCCCCGCTCTATGTCGCGCAGGACAAGGGCTACTTCGCTGCGAACAAGCTGACCGTGCGGCTCGGTGAAGGCGCAGGCGCCCCGGCGGCGCTGGGCGCCCTGCTTCAGGGACAGGAAGATGCAGTGGTGCTCCCCGGCATCTTCGCCGTTTCGGCGATCCAGAAGGGCATGCCGATCAAGCTGATCGCGGTCTATCACCCCAAGACTCCGGTGGTGATCATCTCGCACCCCGACAAGCCGATCAAAACGCCGAAGGACATCGAAGGGAAGTCGATCGCCGTCTCCGTCGGAGAAACGGGAACGACCTATCTGTCGACTTTCGCGGCGCAGAACGGCGTCGATTTCAGCAAGATCAAGCGCGTACAGGTCGATGCACAGTCGCGCGTCGCCTACTTCCTGCAGAAGCAGGTCGATCTCGTCACGGTCTACCGCAGCAACGACCTTCCCGCGCTGGAAGAAAAGGTCGGCACCAACTTCCCGATGATCGACATGGCGCAATACGGTCTGGCGATCCCGGGCCTTGCCATCGTCAGCAGCGACGCGATCATCGCCAAGAAGGGCGACGTGCTGAAGCGCTTCCTGGCTGCGATCGACAAGGGCATCGTCACGACCCGTGGAGACGTCAAGGGTGCATCGCAGATCCTGCTGAAGTCCTGGCCGGCCGGTCCTTCGCTGAAGGTTGTCGAAGGTCAGGTGCAGGCCACGATCGACGCAATCGTGAAAGAGCAGGGCCACCCGGCTGGCTGGACCGACGACAAGCTGATCGCGTCTACGCTCACTCTGCTCAAGAGCGACGAGGATATCGGCACGCCGAAACCGACCAAGAACTTCTTCACCAACGATCTGCTGCCGAAACAATAACAACCGGAAAATCGGGTTCAATCAGGGAGGAATGCACAAATGGCCAAACGGAGCGCATGGCGGGAATCCCTGGTTGAAACACTTGCGGCGCCAGTTATGGCGATCGCAATCATCATCATCTGGCAGGTGTCGGTACCCCTGCTCGGCCTGTCCGAGTTCGTGTTGCCGACACCGTCGCTGATCGCCAAGCGCCTGGTGACCGACTTTCACCTGCTGGCGACCAATTCCGTCTACACCACCATTGAAGTGATCGCCGGTTTCGGCCTCGGCGTATTCGTCGGCATTCCGCTTGCGCTTGCCATCTTCTACTGGCGCCCGTTCGAACGCGCGATGTATCCGATGCTGGTCGCGCTGCAGACCATTCCGAAGATCGCGCTCGCGCCGCTCCTCGTGCTCTATCTCGGCTACGGCTGGGGCCCGAAGATTGCGCTGGCATTCCTGATCTCGTTCTTTCCCATCGTCATCTCCACCGTGGTGGGTCTCCAGTCGCTCGACAAAGGCCTGGTCAATCTGGTGCGCTCGATGGGCTCCAGCGAATGGCAGACCTTCTTCAAGATTCGCCTGCCCGCGGCGCTTCCGAGCGTGTTCGGCGGCTTCAAGGTCGCGATCAGCCTTGCTGTGATCGGTGCGATCATCGGCGAATATGTCGCCGCGGAAAAAGGCCTCGGCTATCTGCAATTGCAGGCCAATGCCCGGTTCGATACCGCGCTGAACTTTGCGACGGTGGTCGTGATCTCGGTGCTCGGCGTCGCGCTCTATTTCATCCTGAGTCTGATCGAAAGCCGGTTCGTGTTCCAGCGCGAGCTTGCGAAATAGACTCACTCCGCGCAAACCCGGAACACCAAACCGGCTCGTGCGCGG
>JBQCFU010000775.1:0-2470 GCA_051958775.1 Pseudolabrys sp. | reverse complement strand
GAAAACGCGTCCGCAGAAGACGCGCACCAAGACATCACGTTGAACGACAAAACATATTTGGAGAGAGGGGAGTCACGCTCATGTCGCTGAAGAACCTGAATCGCCGCACATTCCTGCAATCGACCGCGCTTGGCGCGGCCGTCGTTGCCGCTCCGTCCGTACTGCGCGCACAAGGCGCGCCGGTGAAGGTCGGCATCTTACATCCGGTGTCGGGTGCGCTGTCCTATTCCGGCCAGCAGGGACGGCTCGGCGCGCAGATGGCGGTCGACGCCATCAACGCCGCCGGCGGCATCAAGGCGCTGGGCGGCGCTAAGATCGAAGCCTTGCTCGGCGACGCGCAATCGACGCCGGAAGGCGGCAACGCCGAAGTCGAGAAGATGAACAGCGCGGGCGTCAGCGCCATCGTCGGCGGCTACGCCTCATCGATCTGCCTCTCGGCGAGCCAGACTGCCGCACGTTACGACCTGCCCTATGTGGTCGATGTCGGTGTGGTCGACAGCATTGTTACTCGCGGCCTGAAGAATACCTTCCGCTTCGGCCCCGGCTTCGGCGTGATCGCCAAGACCGCGCTCGACAATCTCGTCGCGATCAACGACGCCGCCGGCAAGCCGGCCAAGACCGTGATGATCGTGCACGAGGATTCCGCATTCGGCGCCGGCCTCGCCAAGCTGCTCAACGCACAACTGCCGGAGCGCGGCTTCCAGATCCTCGAGACCATCGCGCATCCGACGCCGACCCGCGACTTCAACAACGTCGCGCTGAAGATCAAGGCGCAGAACCCGGACATCGTCATCCCGGCGAACTACTACAACGAATATGTGCTGCTGGCCCGCACCATGCAGCAGCAGCGCATCCGCCCGAAGGGCATCTATTCGGTACTCGGCGGCGCGTCGTCGTCCTACAAATTCGTCAAGGAATTCCCGGAAGCCGCCGAATACATCATGGATTGCAACCACTGGTTCGATCCGAAGAATCCGAAGGCGCTGGAACTGAAGAAGCAGGTGGAAGCCAAGGGACAGTTCTACACCTACGAGGTGTACATGAACTATTCCTGCGTGCTGCTGCTGGCGGATGCGCTGGAGCGTGCGGCAAGCGCCGACCGCGCCAAGATCATCAGAGCGCTGGAAAGTTCGACCTTCAGAGGCCACGTCATGCCCTATGGCCCGACCAAATTCGTCAACGGCCAGAACCAGGGCGCTGCACCGGTCAACACCCAGGTGCAGAAGAAAGACATCGAGGTGATCCTGCCGGCGGCGTTCGCCTCGGCTAAGGCTATCTTCCCGATGCCGCGCGCCTGATCGTTCCACGCTGCGGGCGGCCTCACCGGCCGCCCGCTTTGCAGGTTTGCGCATGCTGTCGCCGGCCATTCTCTTTACTGCCGTCCTCAACGGGCTGATGACCGGCGCGATCTATGCGCTGGTCGCGCTCGGCCTGACGCTGATCTACGGCGTGCTGCACATCATCAATTTCGCGCACGGCGCCTTGCTGACCGTCGCGCTGTTCGCGGCGCTGATCGCCTATCAGACCTTCGGCATCGACCCGTATCTGGCGATCATTCCGCTCGCGCCGCTGTTCTTCTGTCTCGGCTATCTGCTGCAGCGGCTGGTGATCGGCCCGGCAGCAAAGGGCGAAGACCGCAACATCCTGCTGGTCACGCTCGGTCTCGCGGTGCTGATCGAGAACGCCATGCTCTATGTATTCCGCGCCGATACACGGACCATCAACCTGCCCTACGCCTTCGAGGTGTTCGAAATCGGCCCCGCCGTCGTCGCGCTGCCGCGACTGGTGGCGCTCGGCGCCGTTGCCGCGACCACCCTGATTCTGTGGGCGATCATGCGCTACACCAGCACCGGCCGCGCGATCCGCGCCGTGGCCAAGGAGAAGCTCGGTGCGCAGCTCGCCGGTATCGATGTCGCGCATATCTATGCGGTGACGTTCGGCCTCGGCACCGCCTGCCTCGCGGTCGCGGCCTGCCTGCTGCTGCCGACCTATTACGTCAATCCCGGCGCCGGCAACGCTTTCGTGCTGGTCGCCTTCACCATCGTCGTGCTCGGCGGCATGGGCTCGCTGGTCGGCGCGCTGATCGGCGGATTGCTGATCGGCGTGGTCGAAAGCCTGTGCGGCTTCTTCCTCGGTGAATCGCTCGGCCAGATCGGCATCTTCGCGATCTTCATTCTCGTGCTGCTGCTGCGTCCGCACGGCCTGTTCGGAGAAGCGACGTGAAAGGCATCGGCACCATTCTCGTCGTCGCCGCGCTGCTCGCCGCCGTGCCGCTGTTCGGCGTATCCAATGTCACGCTGAATGTCCTCGTCACCGCGCTGATCATCGCGCTCGCCGGCCAGGGCTGGAACGTGCTCGGCGGCTATGGCGGCCAGTATTCATTCGGCCATGCCGCGTTCTTCGGTACCGGCGCTTACGTCTCGGCGATCCTGCAACTCCGCTACGGCATCAATGCCTGGATCGCATTCAC
>JBQCFU010000774.1:0-3512 GCA_051958775.1 Pseudolabrys sp. | reverse complement strand
GGCGTCGTCGAAGCTGTCGTCCGGCTCCACCTGCAGTGCCAGATCCGATGCGAGGGCCGGCGCGTCATCGGCGTTCGGCAATGATGCGGCAAGATCGGGCGCGGCAGGGTTGGGCGCGGCAAGCCCGAGATAAGGACGCAGCGCCTGCGGCGGATTGGGGTAGGCGGAGAGCCGCACCACGACCTGCGTGCGGGTCGCTTCGTCCACGGTTTCGATCAACCGCTGCGCCAGCGCGACATAATGATGCTCTTCCTCACTCGTATGTACATCCTTCTGCACATAGAGATCGGTCAGGACGCGCAGCAGCGTCGGCCGGATGTCGACGCCATCGCGACAGGCGAGATCGACCAGGCTTTCGAGACCGGGAGGAGTGGGAATGCTCATGCGACGCCAGGCGGACAGGGAACTGGCGCCACACTAGCTTTGCCGTGTTATCGAACGGTTAAAGGTAACGGTTCCTAAACGAAGCCGCTAAGATTGCGCCGAGATTGTTGCGGTTTTGGCGACCTTGGCCCGCCCGGGCGCCTTGGATTGCGCCTCGTTTGCAGGGCCTTTCGCGCCGCCGCCGTTTAGGTCCAGCGGTGAGCGATCGTCCAAGGGAGCAGGTCTCACCCGGCGATATCGTGAGTTCTCGGCGCAGTATCGCTCCGGACCGCGCGTCGATCAGGCAAACTCGATCCGCGACGTGAAAAGATCGACCTTGCCTTTGATCATGATGTTGAAAGCAACGACGATACGCTCTTCCGTCTCGTCCGCTGTTCCGCTTTCGACCGCATGCGGAATGTGGCTCGGCCAGAACAGCATCCGTCCCTTTTCCGCAGGGATGAGCACGTAATCCGTATTGAGGTCGTTCTTTTGCGTGTATTGCGCTTCGATGTTCTTGGTGAACTTGCGCGGTGAGCAAAACATCGTCGGGCCGCAGCCGGATGGAGCCTTGATATAGACGAGCCCGCTGAGAAAGCAGTTCGGGTGGACGTGCATGTTCTGCCGGTTATTCGGGTGCGTGATATTCGCCCACATTCCGACGATGTAATGGGATTTTCTCTTCATCGTATAAGCATCGAGGATCTTGGCAGCCTCCGACATGATGATGTCGGCGAGGCCCTTCATCTCCGGCAATTGGTGCAGGTTGTCGGATGTCATGAATGCCGGGCTCGCTCCTTTCGGAGCCGACTGGCCTTGCCCGGCTTCTCTCATCTCTCGAATTTTTCGCTCAACTCTGTCGCATAAACTGATGTCGGGAAGCACACCCATGAACATGGGGGTGGGGAAGAGCATCAGGAGTTGTTTGTTGGAGAGTTCAGCCGTGCCGGACTTCAATGTCTGAAGCATTCCGCGAGTCCAATTTGTGCCTGCGACCGTGTATTTAGGCGCGCGCCGCGGCGGCGAAAAATTGGTTTGGAGCGAAGTATCCAGCATGTAACCTTTTCGAACTTCGTCATTAAAGGACACGCCGCGCCGGTGTCGGCGGCGGGCCGATGGTGTGTGAAGCACGGCTGCGCCGGGGATAAGGTTGTCGCCGGTGAGGAGCGGCCCCGATCGGTCATCCGCCCGCTGCCGCGCCAGTTGCATGGCATCGTGGCCCCTGTCGGTGGCGCTCAAACGCACAAGCTATCGTCGATCCATCGTTTGACGTTAACGATCCATTAACCCTGTGATCGCTTAATCGCCGGTGCTGCGATCCGTGGATCGGGCATAGGAGTGGGGGCTTGTATGGGCCAGGTAATCCAGTTTCCGGAAGGAGCGCGGCCGGCGTCGGAAAAACGCCGCGACGGTCACGCTTCCGCGACGGTGGTGATCCTGCCGGTGGTCCGCATCGAGCGGATCGCCGACGATCCTGATACGGGGCTGGCGCCGACTGCCGGCAACAATTCGGGCCGCCGTCGTCGCCGACGCGCGGCACGCTGATCGCCACGACGATGATATCCCGCACGCGCGCTGCGCGCTGTCACTCAGCGCTTGCGCTGATCGCGGGATTGCTGCTCTCCGCCTGCACCCAGGGCAATTTCGGCGAAGTGCGCCCGTCGCTGGTGCGCAACGACATTCACGACTGGATGGGCGAGGCTGCCGTCGACACGCGCGACGTGACCGGCAGCATCCAGGTTTCACATTTCGAATTCACCGACGACGAACGCTTGCTGCGCGATCTCGGCTATCCGTTGATCGAGCCGCCTTATGATCGCAAGCAATGGAACAGCGTGCTCGGCGAATACGGCATGCGCGGTTATACGCGCGACAACCGGATGCCGCGCGAAGCCTATGCGGAAAAACTGCTGGGTGAGGGCTATCGCTCCCCGACTGCGCGCTACCAGAAACTGATCGAGGATATCCGCAACGATCTGACGCGCATCCCCGGTTTCTACGAAACGGCGACGCGGGTGACCAATATCGACGCCAAGCGCAAGCGGGCGCTCGACTTTACCCGCTCGCCGCCGCCAGAGCATGCCGGTGCGCTGGCGCGGATTCGCGAGAACGGCAATATCGTCGACTGGGTGACGCAGTCGCTCAACGACCGTTTCGTCGGCTATCGCTACGCGCTCGAGCGGCTGGTGGTGATGACGCCGTCGCCGCTGGCGGTGGAGGTCGAAACCGGCCTGCGGGCTTTGCGTGCCGCGATCGACGCGCGCGGACAGGCTTCAGCGTCGGTGGCGCGGGTGCGCTACTTCCCGGTCAGCAAATAGAATCGACTGGCCGATTTGGCGGAGGAGGTGGAGTGGAGCGATGCTCTCTCCGCCGTCATGGCCGGACTTGTTCCGGCGATCCACGTCTTACGCGCTGACGACTAAGCAAGTCGTGGATGCCCGCAACACGTGCGGGCATGACGCGGTGAGAGGTAGGTGCGCCTCACGGGCGTCTCCCGCTTGTCGGAGAGGCGCAAGACACGGCGCGCTTATTTCACGAGATTGCACTTCGCTGCCGCAAGCGACGTGCGCGCCATGGCCATCAGTCCCGGCTCCGGCGCGAGCGCGCGCACGGCGATCAGCCCGGTCACCGTCGGCGTTTCGACGATCAGCCGGTCGGCGGCGGTGACATCTTCGTCTTCCGGAAGCTGTGCGCGCTGTTCCGGCGTCATCAGATCGAGCTCGATCACGCGGCGGCCGGCTGCGCGGTCGTTGATCGCGTAGTAGGCGACATCGTAGCGAGAATAGAACGTCACCGACGTATAGGCCTGGCTGACCGGCACGCTGAATTTCAGCGAGCCGTTGGAAAGGTCATAGCGGCAGACCGTCAGCGCGAATGCGGGGTCCATATAAGTGAGCAGCGCCTTGTCGGGCTGCGGCGCCTCGATCTGCGTGATCGTGTTCACCGGTGCGACCGGCGAGAGGCGCGCATAGGCATCCTGTGTCGCCGTGCGCGGCACCATCATCACCGTGCCGAGATGCACGATGCCGCCGAGCAGCAGACCGCCGAGCAGGAGGAGCAGCCAGCGGATCATGGGCAGTCCTTCGCTTCGACCCGCGGCATCGGCGCTTCACGACCGGCGCGGGTCGCGACGCCGACCGGCGTGTCGT
>JBQCFU010000773.1:0-5442 GCA_051958775.1 Pseudolabrys sp. | reverse complement strand
CCGCTCGCTCATCATCGCGCCACCGTCGGTGGTGGTGCCGTATCAGTACACGACGATCGTCTGGGCGATCCTGCTCGGCTACTGGTTCTTCGGTGATGTGCCGCATGAAGCGATGCTGATCGGCTGCGCCATCATCATCGCTGCCGGCATTTACATCTTCATGCGCGAACGACGGCTTGCGCATCCGCCGTTTCCCCCGCCGGCGGATTGAAACACGTCGTTCCGATTTGCGAACCGCGCGGTGTTCGTCATCAGCGAATGGATCGTGCGAGATGTCGCGCGCAAAAAAGGAAACGGCGCCGGGAGCGGGAGAAGTTGGGCCTTGCCTGACTGATATGGCCCATCGTCCAGATTAAACTGGGCCCGCTCGCGGCGCGTTGTTCGTGGGGGTCAGCCGCTACGCTCTGGTCCGAACGGTGCCGGAGCGATCTTCGCGGCCTTGCTGCGCCGGTGGCATGCACTCCTCCGCGTTGGTGGCCTCAACTGCGAAACGCACGTACTGCATTCATGGTTTCATGAAGCCCAGCAGTGTCGTCTCGGAGCGACATGAAAATCCTGCGCCCGATGCGGGGTCGAGTCAACATCTCCCGTGTGCGACATTGCGCGAAAAATCGAGGCGCAAAAAAACAGGCGACACGCTCGCGCGTGCCGCCCGCATCTCTCGCAGTTGTTCGTGCGCGTTCAGCTCAGTTTGCGCGCGCGGCCCCAGTTCTTCAGCGAATGCCAGATGCCGCGATCGAGCCGGAACCGGTCGATCGGAGCGGAACTCGCAAGCGCGCGAATGCGGTAGAGGCCGACACCGGTCCACTGGAAGCCGCACTTTTCCAGAACGCGGCGCGACGCAGGATTGGTCACGCGCGCGCCAGCTTGCAGCGCGTCGCAGTCGAGATCGGTGAAGGCATGATCGATCACGGCGTGCACGGCTTCGGTGGCATAGCCTTTGCCCCAGTGATTGACGCCGAGCCAGTAGCCGAGTTCCGGCGGCTGACCTTCGAGCGCCATCAGCCCGCACGACCCGATCACGGTGCCGTCGCGAAGTGTGATGAGAAATGCGGTTTCGCCGCCGGCCGTATTGGCACGTGCCAAAAATCCCTCGGCGTCCGACAGCTTGTAAGGATGCGGGATGCGCGCGGTATTTTCGGCGATGCGGCGATCATTCGCGAGCATGGCTACCGTTTTAGCGTCCTTGAGGCGCGGCGCACGCAGCGTCAGCCGCTTGGTCTCAAGGACGATCGTACTGGTTTCCCGGTAGCTCTCCGAGAGCGGTCTTTCGAGCAGGGTCATGGCACAGGGCTCCGTTTGCAAAAAGAGAGAGGGGGAGACGGTGTCCCGTCTCCCCCTCTAAGAGCCCTTTGAGGGCCACCGGGTTTGACGAAACACCGGCGGACCTCGATTTGATCCACCGTCTATTCGGCCGCAGCTTCCATCGTCGGTACGACGGAGACGTAACAGCGGCCTTTGCTTTTCGTAGCGAACTGGACTTTTCCGTTGGTGAGAGCGAACAGCGTGTGGTCGCGGCCCATGCCGACATTGCGACCCGGATGCCACTGGGTGCCGCGCTGACGCACGATAATGTTGCCGGCGATGACCTGCTGGTCACCGAAGGCCTTGAGGCCGAGGCGCTTGCCAGCCGAGTCACGGCCGTTGCGCGAAGATCCGCCTGCTTTTTTGTGTGCCATGATGGCCTCTCGAATTCTGTCTCTATCTACACCGATTCCGTGACGGAATCACTCACTAGTTGCTCAGGCGCTCGCCGGAGCCGCGGCTACCTTCTTTTCCCGCTTCGGGCGGGGCGGCGCCTTGTCCGACGGCTTTTTGCCATCGGTCAGGATCTCGGTGATGCGGATCACCGAAAACTCGTGCCGATAGCCCCGCTTGCGGCGGGAATTCTTGCGGCGACGCTTCTTGAAAGCGATCACCTTGTCGCCGCGGCTGTGCTCGATGAGCTCGCCTGCGACGGTGGCGCCCGACACCAGCGGGGCGCCGACCTGCGGCTTGTCCCCGCCGACGGCCAGGACTTCGCCGAACTGGACGACCGAACCCGGCTCGCCCTCGACCCGGTCGACCCGGATCACGTCTTCAGCGGCAACGCGATATTGCTTACCGCCGGTCTTGATGACTGCGAACATCGTTCTTTCTCTCGTGTTCAACCCCGACGCTCGGGACCATCCCGGGCCGGCTTCTTTCAGTCGAAAGTTATTGTTTTCAATGGGTTAGCTGTTAATCAGCTTGGCCCAAACAGCATCAGCGGGCCGCGAGGCCCGCCGTGCGGGATGCTTCTGGGCGCATTGACCGCTTGAGTCAAGAAAACCGGGCTTTCCGGGCCTGCTTTCGGCGGTTCCGGAGCGCGAAGAGGCCGCCTTGGCGTCAGCCGGTTTTCACGTCCGTTTTGTCCGCGGCAAGGTCTGAGGGCCTGCCCGGCTCGGGCCAGGTCGGCATATCGGCATCCAGCGATTGGGCGAGGCGATAGCCAACGCCGAGTTCCGTCACCAGGATTTTCGGGCTGTTGGGGTCGGCCTCGATTTTCTGCCGCAGCTTGCGCACGAAGATGCGCAGGTAATGCGTATCGTGAACGTGGATCGAGCCCCACACGTCTTTCAGGAGATGCTGGTGGGTGACGACGTTGCCGGCGTGCTGCGCCAGCACTTGCAGCAGCCGGTATTCCTTCGGCGTCAAGGTGAGGCGTTTGTCGTTGAGCGATACCGCGCGAGCTGCGAGGTCGATGCTCAGCGGACCGATCCGCACGATCGGCTCGCCGCTTTGTGCGCGGCTCTGCCGGCGCAGCGCGACGCGCACGCGTGCGAGCAGTTCCGCCATGCCGAACGGCTTCACCACATAATCGTCGGCGCCGAGCTCCAGCAGGTGCACCTTCTCGGTTTCGCTGGAGCGGACCGACAGCACGATCACCGGCACGGTAGACCAGGCGCGGATGCTTTCCACCACGTCCGCGCCGTCGGTGTCCGGCAGTCCGAGATCGACGATCACCAGGTCGACCGGTCGCTGGGTCAGCATGCGGATCGCTTCGTTGCCTGTGCCAGCCTCATGCACAACGAAGCCGTTGAGTTCGAAACCGGTGCGCAGAAAGCGACGGATCTGCACTTCGTCGTCGATGACCAGCACGACAGGGGCTGTTTTATTCATCGGTGTCACCTTCGAATTGTGCGACTGCGGCCTGGGTGACCGGCAGTTCGATCGAGATGGTTGTGCCACGGCCGACGCCGGGGCTCTCCGCAAAAATCCGTCCGCCATTGGCGGCCACGAAGGCATGTGCAATCCACAGACCAAGGCCCGAGCCGCTGGTCACGTTGATATGCCGTTCGCCGCGGAAGAAGCGGTCCCACAACCGGTTCTTTTCCTGTTCGGTGAGACCGATGCCCTCATCCCGCACTTCGAACACCAGATCGCCGTGCTGCGCGCGGGCCGAGAACGCGATATGCGATTGCGGCGGCGAATATTTGGCGGCGTTATCGAATACCTGAACCAGCGCCTGCTGCACCAATGCGGAATCCACAAACACCACCGGAAGATCGTGCTGCACATCCAGCGTCAGATTCCGGTTGCCGATCCGGCGGCGGCAGCGTTCCACCGCGGAATTGATGATGTCGGCAGGGTCGGTCCATTCGTTGCGCGGTTTGACGCCATTGCTGCTGATGCGCGTCGCATCGAGCAGATTCTGAATGTCGTGATTGAGGCGCTCTGCCTCGTCACGCACGTCGTTGGCGAGCGCCGATAATTTGCGGTCTTGCGCCACCGCCGGCGCCGTCGACAGCACGGTGGCGGCGCCGAGAATCGAGGCCAGCGGTGTGCGCAACTCGTGCGACACCGAGCCGATGAGCGCTTCGCGGAACTGGTCCGTCTGTGAGCGCATCCGCGCTTCGTTAATGGCGTTGCCGACGCCGAGCCGTTCCAGTGTTGCATTGGCGTCGGCCAGCACGTGGTTGATGTGGGCGCGATGTTCTTCAAGCTCGCGCTGCGACGTCTTGCCGAGGTCGACGGCGATCATGCCGAATTCCGCGGTCTTCGGCGAAATCGCGCGCACCAGCCAGAAGTTTCCATTGTCATCGGCGACGGTGACGCCTTCGGCCGGCCGTGCGTCGCCGGTGCTGAGATTGCCGACCACGCGACGCACCGGCAGCGGTACGGTATCGGGGTCGCGGCGGGCCCCCGCGCCGCTGACTTCGTCGCGCGCCGCCGGAAACAACACCACCCTGTGCTGCATCACATTGGCCAGGTGATCCTCGATTGCCGCGTGAATATCGGACACGGCGAAGGCGGCAGCGAGGCGGCGCGAGAATGCGTACAGGTCACGCATCTCGATCTCGCGCTTTTGGGCGAGATGAGCCTGGGTACGCAGCTGCGTCGCCAGATGGCCTGTCACCACCGCGACGATCAGATACAGGATGAGATTGACGACCTCCTGCGGATCGCTGACCCAGAAAGTGTAAAGCGGCGGAAAGAAGAAGAAGGCCGAGGCGGCGGCGCCGAGGAACGCGGCGGTGATCGCCGGGAGGATGCCCCAGCGCGCTGCCGCGATCAGCACCGGCACCACGAACAGCACCGTGCCGCGGCTTAGTCCGGTCTGCGATACGAGAAGATAGCTGGTCAGCGCCACGACGCCGACCATCAGCGTGACGGCCAGAAGCTGGCGCCAGGGAATCGCCCGTTCCGTCAATGTCATGGGTCGGTGATCATCGGCGGGCGGCCTCCGTCGCCCCAAAAGCAGCACGCGGCACGATAAGCCGGCATTATAGCCCATCCGGGCCGTGTCTGTCCTTGCCTGCGCGAGCCTGCTTGGCTAGATAGCGGGCGTCCGCTCCGGGGCCCAGCGCCCCGCCGACCCCTGATGGAGAGGTGGCTGAGTGGTTGAAAGCACCGCACTCGAAATGCGGCATACTCGCAAGGGTATCGGGGGTTCGAATCCCTCCCTCTCCGCCAGACACACATCAAGTCATTGATTTTAAAAATATCCTTGTAGAACAAGGGTTTTGCGCTGCTCGATTGGTACACACGAGCAGTCATTATGGCTTTAGCAATGTCAGGTCCTTGGCGGCATCCCACGACAGGTATTTTCTGGCTGCGCAATCGCGTGCCGGACAATCTGCGCCCAATCCTGGGTAAGACGGAAGAGAAGCGCAGCCTTGGGACGCGCGACCCACTGGAGGCGAAGCGGCGGCTGGCGGCGGCGCTCGTTGAACTTGAGCAGCGTTGGGAGAACCTGCTCGCCGGGCCGCGCTCGCTCACCGAGCGCGAGGCGCACGAGATCGCGGTGCGGTTTCACGATCGGTATCTGGCCGAGTTCCAGGATAACCCCTCCGAGGCTCGTGGCTGGAATCTCTCGCTGGGCGACACGCTTTGGGACGACCACCCACCCCCACCCCCCCCCCGTGTTTTTTCGCGGTGGGACGCTGAGGCGAAAAAAGACTCCGGACAGGCCCGGTGGCT
>JBQCFU010000772.1:0-2906 GCA_051958775.1 Pseudolabrys sp. | reverse complement strand
GCATGAGCGGAGTATATATGAGCCGCCCGCCGCTATTGCCCGCGCTTGGCCGTGCTGGCGAAACGGCGGGCTTCTTCGGCGGCACGAAACAGGGCTTTGGCCTTGTTGACGCATTCCTGCTGTTCGGCGGCGGGATCGCTGTCGGCGACAATGCCGGCGCCGGCCTGGACATACATCTTGCCGTCCTTGATCAGCGCGGTGCGCAGCGCGATGCAGGTGTCCATGTCGCCGGCAGCGGAGAAATAGCCGATGCAGCCGGCATAGAGCCCGCGCTTGTCCTTCTCCAGTTCGTCGATGATCTGCATGGCGCGCACCTTGGGCGCGCCGGATACGGTGCCGGCCGGGAAGCCGGCGGCGAGCGCGGCGAGCGCATCGCGGCCGTCGGCGAGATCGCCTTCGACGTTAGAGACGATGTGCATCACCTGGCTGTAGCGCTCGACGAAATACTGGTCCGTGACAGTGACGCTGCCGAGCTTTGCCACGCGGCCGACGTCGTTGCGGCCGAGATCGAGCAGCATCAGATGCTCGGCGCGCTCTTTGGGATCGGCAAGGAGTTCTTCCTCCAGCGCCTTGTCCTGCGCCAGCGTCGCGCCGCGCGGGCGCGTGCCGGCGATCGGCCGGATGGTGACGCGGCCGTCGCGGGCGCGCACCAGGATTTCCGGACTGGAGCCCGCAACCGCAAAGGGCCCGAAGTCGAGGAAGTAGAGGAACGGTGCCGGATTGACCCGCCGCAGTGCGCGATAGAGTGCGAACGGCGGCAGGGTGAACGGCGCCTCGAACCGTTGCGACAGCACCACCTGAAAGATGTCGCCGGCGGCGATATACTCTTTCGCACGCAGCGTCATCGCCTTGTATTCATCGGCGCTGGTGTTGGAGACGGGCGTCGCGACGATCGGCCCGGTCTCGGCCTCTGCGCTCTTGTCGAGCGGTCGGTCGAGGTTGTCGATCACGCGCGTGAGGCGGTCGATGGCGCGTGCATAAGCCGTCGCGGCGTTGACGCCGTCAGTAGGGCGAACCGGCGTGACGATAGTGATGGTGTCCGCCACCGCGTCGAACACGACCACCAAAGTTGGCCGTATCAGGACGCCGTCAGGAATGCCGGTACGGTCGGGATTGGTGGCGGGGACATCCTCGATCAGCCGCACCGTGTCGTAGCCGAGATAGCCGAACACGCCGGCCGCCATCGGCGGCAGCGTATCCGGCAACTCGATCCGGCTTTCGGCGAGAAGCTGGCGTAGCGCGGCGAACGGCGCGTCCGAACATGGCTGGAATTGATCGGGGGTGTTTTGCGCCGTGCGATTGATCTCGGCGCGGCCGTCCTGCATGCGCCAGATCAGATCGGGCTCAAGACCGATCACCGAATAGCGGCCGCGCACGGCGCCGCCTTCGACCGACTCGAGCAGGAAACTCATCGGCTGCCCGCCGCCGATCTTCAGATAGGCGGACACCGCCGTTTCGAGGTCGGCGACCAGTGTGGTCCAGACTACCTGCGCATCGCCGCGCTGATAGCGCTGCGCGAAATCAGCTTCGGCCGGCTCGATCTGCATCGCATCAATTCGTGGGCGTGCCGCCGCCGACGATCTGGTTGAACACCGTCGGATTGATGCTCACGCCATAATCGGTCTGCAACTGCGCGACATATTGGGCGAGCAGGCTTTCGGTGATCGCCGGCTTGAGGCCATCTGCCATCTGCTTGCTTTCCGCCGCGTCCGGATCGAATTTCGGATCGTTCACCGCAGTCACGGTGAAGACGATCATCTCGGTCGGCCGCGTGCCTTCGGCCGCAACCGGCGTATCCTTGGCAGTGCGGAAGGCGAGGTCGATCACGCTTGCTGGCACCGATGCGCCGGTGGCGTTGCGCTTGAGATCGGCGGCGGTTTCGACCTTCACGCCGCTCGCGGTGGCGATCTCGTCGATGTTGCCGCCGGCCTTGAGCTTGCCGACGATCTCATCGGCCTTCTCCTTGAGCTTGCGGGCGATCTGGTCGTCCTTCCAGCGTGTTTCCACCTGCGGCTTGACCTCATCGAGATTGCGCTCGCGCGACGGTGTCACATTGGTGACTTCGTACCAGAGATAGCCGCCGCCCGGGATCTGCACCGGATCGGTTTCAATGCCGACCTGGGTGGCGAAAGCCTGCGACAGAACATCGACGTTCTTCGGCAGGTTCGGGATCGGAGCGCCGTCGGTGCCGCGGCCGGAACGGTCGACCGCCTCGATGGTGCGCGGAGTCAGCCCGACTTTCTGGGCTGCTTCGGCGAGGGTCGCGCCGCCGGCGCGTGCGTCCTCGATCTTGTTCTGGGTATCGATCACGTCGCCGCGCGCCTTGTTGAGCGCGAGTTCTTTCTTGATCTCGGGAGCCACCTGCTCGAAGGTTTTCATCTGGCCCGGCTCGACCTTGACGGCCTTGATCAGCACGGTGCCGAAACGGCCCTGGACCGGCGCGCTGACGTCGCCTTCCTTGAGCGCGAAAGCAGCGTTGGCAATGGCCGGATCGACGATGCCTGACTTGGTCAGTGTGCCGAGATCGGTGTCCGCGTCCTTCAGGCCGCGCTGTTCGGCGATGGTTTCAAAGCTCGTGCCGCCGGCGATCTTTTCCGACGCGGCTTTGGCCTCGTCGGCGTTCGGGAACAGGATCTGCCGCAGTTGGCGGCGCTCCGGCGTGCCGAACTTGTCCGGGTTCTCGTCATAGACCTTGCGCGCGTCGGCGTCGGAACTCGTCTGCCATTGCGCAAGGCTTTCCGGCGTCAGCTCGACGAGGACGATGCTGCGATATTCCGGCGCGCGAAACAGCACCTTGCGTTCTTCGAAATACTTGGCGAGTTCGTCGGCGTTCGGCGCCGGAATCTCGCCCGCCTGTGCCGGACCAAGCGAGAGATAGCGGATCGTCCGCGTCTCGTTCTGAAATT
>JBQCFU010000771.1:0-5340 GCA_051958775.1 Pseudolabrys sp. | reverse complement strand
AGCGCGGTCATGATGCGCGCTCCCGGCGCCGCAGCGCCTTCTTGATCTCTCCGACGATGCCGTCCGGCGCCACCAGCATGACGAGTGCATACAGCGCGCCGAGAACGAAGGTCCAGCGCGCGGTCTAGGCGCTGATGAAGTTGCTGAGCAGGATGATGACGAAGGCGCCGAGTACGGGACCGGTCAGTGTTGCCGCGCCGCCGAGAATCACCATCAGCATCACTTCCGCGGAAACGACGATGCTCGCTGCCTCCGGGCTGACGAATCCCTTGTACTGCACGAACAGCACGCCGGCGAAGCCGGCAAAGGCGCCGGACAGGACGAAGACGATATATTTGTGCAGCCACACATGATAGCCGAGCGCAGTCATGCGCGTTTCGTTGCTCTGGATGCCGACGAGGGATCGCCCGAACGGCGAGGCGAGGATTACTCGCATCAGCACGAACACGACAACAAAGCACGCCAGCGCGAACAGATAGAATGCCGACGTGCTGGCGAGGTTGATATCAATGAAGCCGAGCGTCGGCCGGGTGACGCCGCGAAGGCCGTCATCGCCGCCTGTGATGGTCCGCCATGTCAGTGCGACGCCCCAGGCGATCTGCGCCAAAGCGAGCGTGATCATCAGGAAGTAGACGCCGGTTGCGCGCAGCGCGAGCAGGCCGAAGGCAGCGGCAAGCAGCGCGCCGGCCGCGATGCCGGCGAGCGCGCCGGCGAAGAAGTTGCCGGTGACATGCACCGACATCAGCCCGGCGGCATAGGCGCCGATGGCGAAATAGGCGGCATGGCCGAGCGAGGGCAGGCCGGTATAGCCGACCAGCAGGTTGAGGCTCAGCGCGAAGATCGAGAAGATCAGCCCCTCGACCAGCAGGCCGGCATAGTAGGACGGCAGCCATGCGCCGGCTGCGGCCAGCGCAAGACCGGCGATGACCAGCGCCCAGCGCAATGCAGGAGGAATCCGGAGCGGGGATGAATTACTCACGGCCGAACAGCCCCTTCGGCCGGATGGCCAGCATGATCGCCATCGGTACGAAAATCGTGAACAGAGCGTATTGCGGCGCAAGCGCTTTGCCGAATGTGTCGACAAAGCCGATGAACAGACTACCGACAAAGGCGCCCTTGAGGCTGCCGAGCCCGCCGATCACCACCACGGCGAAAGCCAGCAGCACCACATCGAAATCCGCGCCGGGATAGACACCGAGGAGCCCGCCGCCGAGCACACCTGCAACAGCGGCCATGGCGGCTCCGCTGGCGAAAACCAGCGTGAATACGCGGCCGATATCGATGCCGATGCCGCGTACCATGTCCTGATCGTCGACACCGGCGCGGACAATGGCGCCGATCCGGGTGCGTTCCAGGACGAGCCAGATCAACACGGCGGAGAGCAGTCCGGCGCCGGTCAGCGCCACGCGATAGATCGGGAATACCATGGCGCCGACACGGAACGCGCCGTCGAAAATCTCCGGCCGTGGCAGGGTGCGTGGCAGGCCGCCCCAGATCCAGATAGTGAGATCGGAAATCATCAGCAACAAGCCGAACGTCACCAGCACCTGCGCCAGTTCGTTGTGCTCGATCCGCCGCAGGATCACGCGGTGAATGACCGCGCTGAAGATGCCGACGGCGATCGGCGCGGCGATCAGGCCGAGCCAGAAATTCTCAGTGATCGCAATCACGCTCAGGGCGACATAGCCGCCGAGCAGATAGAACGAGCCGTGCGCGAGATTGATGATGCGCATCAGCCCGAAGATGATCGACAGCCCCGCCGACAGCAGGAACAAGAGCATCGCCAGCGACAGCGAATTGAGAACCTGTATCGACCAGAAGCTCATCGTCAGCCTTTGTGATCGGCAGTGCCGATCTTTCCGGTGTTGCCCGGCGCGTGCATCGCGCCGGTTCGTTTCTCTGTTTGCTCAGCGGGCCCCGTCCGCTTCCGGACGAGGCCCGCACAAGCCGCCGTCTCCGGCCCGATCGTCGGGTCTTATTTAACCCAGCTATTGGCTGCGTCGGAATAGTTCGGCATCGCCATGTAGTCCTTCGGCGACCATTTCCAGAATTGCGAGACGTCCTTGTATTCGGCGATCGGCTTGTTGACCAATTTGCCGTTTACCTTCTCGACCTTGAAGACGTACACGTTGTGGACCGGGCTGTTGTAGTCGTCGAATCGGAACTGGCCGCGCGGCGCTTCGAACGAAACCTTCTTCATCGCCGCGTTGAGCTGGTCCACATTCTTGATGTCGCCCTTGAGCGCAGTCACTGCCTCGGCGATCACGCGTGCGCCGACATAGGATGCTTCCGAATAGAGCGTGGGGTCGCGCTTATATTTGGCGCGATAGGCATCGACGAATTTTTTGTTGGCGGCGGATTCGAGCGCCGAGGAGTAGTGCGACGCCGAGGTGATGCCGACCGCTGCGTCCCCTTCCTGCTGCAGGATCAGGTCGTCTGTGAGAAGGATGGTGCTGACCAGCGGCAGCTTCCCCTTCAGGCCGTACTCCGAATACTGCTTCACGAACTTGATCGCATCGGAGCCGGCGAACACCGCGCCGACCGCATCGGCCGACGATGTGTCGAACGAGGTCAGGAACGGCCCGAAGTCGGGCGCACCCATGGGCGGATACAGTGTCTTTACGATCTTGCCGCCTGCTTCGACGAAGGTGCGTGCGAAGCCGCCGGTCTGCTCGTAACCCATGGCGTAGTTCGGGGCGATCATCACCATCTTGCGATAGCCGCCCTTTTCGTAGAGCCATTGGCCGAGCGGGTGGCTGACCTGACTGCCCGAGGAGTTGGTGCGGAAGATGTTCGGCGCAGCGCCCTGCTGCGTCAGCCCGTCGGCGCTCGCCACAGTAACGACCAGCGGCACCTTCTGCGACACGACGTAGTCGCGCAGCGCATAGGCGACGCTCGACGAAACGACGCCGCCGACGAAGGATACGCCGTCCTTCTCTACGAGCTTCTTGACCTTGGTCAGGCCGACATCGGGTTTCGCCTGCGTGTCTTCATAGATCAATTCGAGCTTGCGGCCGCCGGCGGTGCCGCCAATCTCCGACAGATAGAGGTCGAAGCCGTTGCGGACCTCCTCGCCGATGATCGTGTAAGGACCGCTGTTGGGTCCGACGATGCCGATCTTGATGCTGTCTTGTGCCTGCGCCACGGCAGCCGTTCCGAGCAGGGCGGCCGCTATTGCTACGGCAGAACTCGCTGCCTTTGATTTCCTCATCGCGCACTCCTTCCCAATTGAGACAGATGACGCATCTCGTCGATGCGGATTCCAGCGCACGTGGTGGCGGCGGTCCTGATAGCCGGACCGCCGGTCCCGTGACCAATGTTCCGGAAGCGGCTGTCTGTGTTCCCCTCGTCGGCCCTGTGTTGCCGATCGCCTGAACTACATCGTTGCCGCCCTGAACTGACAAGCCCGATGCCGCATATTGATCCATATGCGGCCCGTATAAATCGGTCCGCCGGCGCGTTGCGATTGGAAGAGTCCATGCGTGTTCGCGCCAAAAGCCTGCTGGTTCAGTGCCTTGAAGCTAGCGAATTCGGCGTTTTCCAGCTTGCCCATTAGCGCACCACGGTTTGCCCGGCAGTGCAAAGGCTGCGGCGCAACGCCCGGGCTTGGCCACCGCCGGTGCGTTGACCGTCGGGAGGCGGCCGTTAGACTGATGGCACGGCGTTCAGGGGGATTGCGTGCGGAACCGGATCATGGCTGCGAGCGAGCTCGGCGCCGGTCAGTTTGGCCGGTACTGGCAGACTGTTTCGTCGCAGGTCGTCCGCGTCGACGCATTGTCGGGCAATCCGTCGGATTTCAACTACCGGATCCAGTCGCAGACGGTGGGTCCGTTGCAGTTCATCGATATCCAGTCGGATGCGGTCGTGCTCAATCGCTCGGCCCAGTGTATCGCGCGCGATCCGCGCAACCATTACATCGTCTCGTTACACCGGGCCGGTCGCGGCACCATCCGCCATGACCGCGCTGAAGTGGCGATGGCGCCCGGAACGTTGGTCCTGATCGATAAGGCTTTGCCTTACGAGACGACGTTCCATGATACCTGCGCGCGGCTGCTGATCTGCATTCCGCGTGTACTGCTGGAACGACGGCTCACCGATTCCGACAGATTCCTGCGGGTTCAGGTGCCGACGGACAGGGGCATCGGACGGATCGCGACGTCCTATGCGGAATCGCTGCTGCAGGAGGCGGTGCATCTCGCTGCCGTCAGCCAGGCCGACGCAGCCGCGGTCTGCGTCGATCTTCTGGCCGCAGCGTTCATGTCGGCTCCGGAGGGCGGGCAGGCGGCGTGCGAGACCTTCAATGCCGATCCGCGCCGCGGCGGTGGTCTGGTGCTGCTGTCGCGGATTCGCGCTTATATCCGCACCAATCTGTCGCAGCCGGATCTCGATCCGGCTTCGATCGCCGATGCGCACGGAATCTCGAAACGCTATCTGCACGCGCTGTTCGCCACTACGGGCACGTCGGTCGGCGCATTCATCCGCGAGGAACGCCTCGACCGTGCTTATATCGATCTCGGCAATCCGCGGTTGCGTGATCTGTCGGTGACGGAGATCGTGCTGCGCAACGGTTTCAACGATGTGCCGCACTTCACGCGGCGGTTCAAAGCGAAGTACGGCGTGCAGCCCAATACGTTGCGCACCGCGCGGCGCGGCGAACACTAGCCGCGAGGCTCGTCGCTACCGCTCAAGCGGCGTCAGCCGGCGAAGAAATAGTGCGTGACGCCGAGCGCTTCTTCGGCCGGCACGATCAGCTTGCCGCCGGACTTCACCACCGTGAATTTGCTTTGCTTCAGCAAGTCTTCGACCTGCGCCAGATCCGCGACAGCAAAGCCCATGGCGGCAATCGACGGCGGCGGCGAGAACAGCGAACCGGGCAGATATTCGGCAATGCCTTCCGGCGTGGTGAAGATCAGCTTCGATACCAAAGGCAGGTCGATCTCGAAGCGGTTGCCGTTGCGCACAGCCTTGCGGTTGGTGAGCTTCTCGTAGTGCTTCGCCTTGGCTTCGGGATCGCTGGTGGTCAGCACGACTTCCGACAAGGCGCGCGCACCGTTGCGGTGGGTCAGGTAGCGTTCCTGATGCACATATTCCGGATTGCGGTGGCGCGCCGCCTGGATCAGCCCTTCCGGCGTCTGCGCGCGATCGAAATGCACGCAATCGAAGCGGGCGGTGCGTACACCGTCCGGTGTGCCGATGTCACGCTGCAGCAGCACCACGTCGGAGGTCTTGATGTCGGTATGGCTCAGACGTTCATGAACCACATCGGCATCCTTGCAGCCGAAGCAGATGATATGGCCGCCCTGGAAGCGCTCGAGAAACTTACCCCAGCTCCAGTCAGGC
>JBQCFU010000770.1:0-4666 GCA_051958775.1 Pseudolabrys sp. | reverse complement strand
GTCGGCGGCGTGCTGGTGTTCCTCGCCGGAATTCTGATCGGCAGTTCGTAGTGACACAGGTAATGATCCGCTTCCCATGACGTTCGTTCTCGCGCATCTCTCCGACCCGCATCTCGCGCCGCTGCCACAGCCGCAATGGCTTGATCTCCTCAACAAGCGCATCACCGGTTATGTGAACTGGCGGCGCAAGCGCCGCTTCGTCCACGACCCGGATGTGCTCGCGCGTATCGTCGCCGACCTGAAAGCGCAGATGCCGGACCATATCGCCGTCACCGGCGACATCGCCAATCTTGCGCTGCCGGAAGAGTTCGTCCGCGGCCGCGCGTGGCTGCAGCAACTCGGCGCCGGCACCGATGTGAGTTTCGTGCCGGGCAATCACGACATGTATGTGAAGGAGGCGGTGCGGCTGATGCCGAGCGCGTTCGGCAACTTCATGACCAGCGACATGCCGGGCGTACCGCTGCCTTATGTACGGCGGCGGCAACCGCTGGCGATCGTCGGCGTGTCGAGCGGCGTGCCGACCGCGCCGTTCCTCGCGACCGGCTGGGTCGGTGCCGAACAGTTGATCACGCTGCGCGCGCGGCTTGAGGCGCTGCGTGACGAAGGCCTGTTCCGCGTGGTCATGATCCATCACCCGCCGATCACGCAGGCGGCGAACCACAAGCGGCTGCTGGATGCGCAAGTGTTCCTGCGCGTGATCGCCGAGGCCGGCGCCGAGCTGGTGCTGCATGGCCACGATCACGTCCACGCCTTCGTGCAACTCAAGGGGCCGAATGGCCCGGTGCCGGCGATGGGCGTGCCGTCCGCATCTGCTGCGCCTGGCGGTCACTGGACGCCGGCGGCCTACAATCTCTATCGGATCGGTGGCGGTCCCGGCGCCTGGACCTGTGAGGCGGTTTCGCGCGGCCTCGACGACAGCGGCAACGTCGTCGAGCTCGGGACGATGAATCTGACGGCGGGCTGAACGCGTTCAAGCGCGCCGCTAGTGCGGCATGTTCAGCCAGGCAAGCCCGAACAGCGCCGCCACGCCGCACAGCAATCCGAGCAGGAATGCGAACCACGCGCCGCCACGGCGACGCGCGGGCTTCACGCTTTCGGCAGCCAGCGGCTGCGCCGCGCTGTCTTCGGCCAGCGCCCGCTCCCGCTCCACCAGCCGGCGGGCGACATAGCGGGTCACGGCTTCGACGAGGTCGCGCACTTCGTAGGACTCGGCCAGAACCTTGCGGCCGAAGCGGGTGTCCTGCACGAAACGGTAGATGCGCTTGTCGCGACCCATCTCCACATGGGCGATCACGTCGACCCAAAGCTTCGGCACATCGCCGCGGCTGATGCCGCGATCGAAAATCTCGACCCCGGACGGTACGTCCGCGAACAGCGGATTGAGCGCCTCGTCGAGCAATTCGAGCCGTGCCACATCGGCATCGCGCAGGTCGACCACCACGCCAGACCGCTCCGCCGCCTCGATGCGGGCGTCCCGGATCGCTTCCTTCAGCGGCTTCGGCGCCGCCGGCTGCGCCGGGGGAAGCTTTGCGTCGGGTGTCTTGTCCTGAGCCGCCACCGGATCGTCTCCCTGCGGGCTGCCTGTCTGGGTCATGGTTGATTAACCATAACAAGACACCTCCGCCACGCAAGACGGAAGTCTCTGATTTCTCGATCTTTTCGGGGAAACTGTGGCGGCAATTTGATTCAAATTGTCACCACTCCGGTCATCGGCCGGTAAGATGGCGCAGCAAGACGCCCTCGGCGGCCGGCTATTTCGGCTCGTGCTTCAGCGCTGCCGAATTGATGCAGTAGCGCAGCCCGGTCGGCCCCGGACCATCATCGAATACATGGCCGAGATGGCCGCCGCAGGCCGAGCACAGCACTTCCGTGCGGATCATGCCGTGGGTCGTGTCCCGCGCTTCGGCGACGCTGTCCCCGACCGGCGCGGTGAAGCTCGGCCAGCCGCAATGCGACTGGAATTTGGTATCGGATTCGAACAGCGGGGTGCCGCAGCCGGCGCAAACATAGGTGCCGGGATCGGTGGTGCCTTCATACTCGCCGGTGAACGGCCGCTCGGTCGCCTTCTGCCGCAGCACAGCATATTGCATGGGTGTCAGTTGCGCGCGCCACTCGTTGTCGGTTTTTTCGATCTTGTCGGTCACGGTGCCATCTCCCGTCATCGGTTCACGACCGATGTAGGCATTCCGGCTCCGCAGCGCAAACCTGTAACAGACGGCTCGGACGGCGATCAGTTCGTCGCGGCGCGGATCAGCACCGGCTTGTCGCGATATACATCGCTGAACAGCCGCTTGAGGTTTTCGACCGTCGGCCGGTCGTTGATGTAGATATAGGGCTGCATCGGATGCAGGTAGGCGTAATCCTGGTGGTAGTCCTCGGCCGGATAGAAGGCGCTCAGGGACGACAACTTGGTGACGATCGGCCGCTTGTAGACCTTCGCGCCGTTAAGCTGCGCCACATAGGCTTCGGTGATCTTCTTTTGCTCGGGCGTGCTGTAGAAAATCTCGGAGCGATATTGCGGGCCGGTGTCCGGTCCTTGCCGGTTGAGCTGCGTCGGATCATGCGCGACCGAGAAGAATATCTGCAGGATCTTGCCGTACGACACCTTCTTCGGATCGTAGGTCACCTCGACGGATTCAGCATGGCCGGTGCGGCCGGAACTGACGACATCGTAAGTCGCCGTATCCTTAGTGCCGCCGGAATAGCCCGACACCGCTTTGGTGACGCCGTCAGTGTGCTGATAGACCGCCTGGATGCCCCAGAAACAGCCACCGGCGAGCACCACGGTCTGCAGGCCTTCGCCGCTTTGATTGTCGACCGCCGGCGCCGGAACCTTGACCGCGACCTCGGCCATCGCCGGCGTGAGAGACAGCACCCCAGCAAAGGCGGCGGCAGCAAACAACGAACGAAGGGAATGCGACAGGGTCATCGGGCGGTTCCTCGAACGGACTTGGTTGCCGCCAATATAATGATCCGCTCAGATCGCGGCTGACACGTTTTCACACATGTCCGTGAGGACGGCGCGAGCGCGTTTTCTTCGAAAACGCGAAAAATCAAAAAAGCGCGCCTATGTCGTGAGGACCCGCGCAACTCGCCTCAGGTATCCGTGCGCAAGCCGTAAGCCTTGCCCCAACCGAGCCCGTCTTCGGTGCGCGCCCGGTTGCGGTATTCGCACGAGACCCAGCCGTCATAGCCGAGACGATCGAGCGCATCGAAAATCGCCGGATAGTGGACCTCGCCCTCGTCCGGCTCATGGCGCGATGGCACCGCCGCGATCTGCACATGGCCGACGAACGGCAGATGTTTTTCGAACCGGCGGATCAGATCGCCCTGCATAATTTGGACGTGATAGAAGTCGAACTGCATCTTCACGTTCGGCCGATCGACCTTCGTCAATATGTCGGCCGCGTGCTCGACGTAGTTCAGGAAATAGTTCGGCCGCTCCATGGTGTTGATCGGCTCGATCAGAAGCTTGATACCCGTGCCTCGGGCGCGATCGGCGGCGCGCTGGAGATTGGCGATGTATGCCCGCTCCGCGGCCGCCCGCTGCTCGGGCGGCACCTTGCCGGCGAGGCAATGCACGGCATTGCCGCCGACCGCCACCGCATAATCGAGCGCCTTGGCGAAGATCTCGTCGAACTCGCGCTCGCGCCCCGGCTGGGCAGTGAGCCCGAACAGTTCGGGCTCGCCACGCTCGGAGTTGAGACCGAGAAGGGTGAGCCCGTGCTTGTCTGCCTCGGCCTTCAGCGTCGCCGGCGGCCCGTCAGAGGGAAATTGCAGTTCGATCGCCTTGAACCCCGCGCGAGCCGCGGCCCCCACCCGTTCGAGGAGCGTCGGGCGCTCCGTGAACATATAAGCAATGTTGGCAGCAAACCGCGGCATCCGCAGAACTCCCCCGGAACGACGGCCTTACTGGGCAGTCACGCCGGCTTTCTTGATGATCGGAGTCCATTTGTCGACTTCCGATTTGACGAAGGCACCGAGCCATTCCGGAGTCTGCTCGTTCTCCGCCGGCACGTTAGCCGCAAGCTCCTTCAACCGCGTGCGCACCTTCTCGTCCTTGAGCGCGGCACGCACCACCTCGTTGAGCTTCATGACAATCTCGCGCGGCGTGTTCTTCGGCGCGAACAGCGCGTTCCAGCCGACCGCATTGAACTCCGGCAGACCCTGCTCTTTCGCCGAAGGCATATCCGGCAATTGCGACAGGCGCTCCGGTAGCGCAACGACGAGTCCCTTGACGTTACCACCCTGGATGCTCGGCACGATGCCGACAGTCTGGTCACAGACATAGTCGACCTGCTGCGCCACCAGCGCGTTGAGCGCCGGACCGGAGCCGCGGAACGGAACGTGCTGCTGCTGCGAGTTCAGGATCGAATCCAGGAACAGGCACGTGAGATGCGAGGTCGCGCCGACGCCACCGGTACCGTAGTTCAGCTTGCCCGGATTGGCCTTGGCGAAGGCGATGAACTCTTTGAAGTCCTTGAACGGCGTATCCTTCTTCGCCGCGACGATCATCGGCGTGCCGGCCGTGTTGATGATCGGTTCGAAATCGGTGCGCGGATCGTAGGCGAGCTTCGGATAGAGCCCGACGCTCGCGGCCTGCGTGCCGAGATTGCCCATCAGGATGGTGTAGCCGTCCGGCGCCGAGTTCTTGACGCGGGTTACC
>JBQCFU010000769.1:0-13041 GCA_051958775.1 Pseudolabrys sp. | reverse complement strand
ATCGCGATGACCGCCAGCCTTCGCCGTCCTCGTCGCCGCGCCCGCCGCCCATGCGCGATGCGCCGACCCTCGCGCAGGACAATCCGCCGACCGAGGACGAACGCGCCCGCGCCGCTCTCGGCGGCGTCAAGGGCAGCCCGGACCTGCCGCCTGCCCCGCTGACGCGGACCGAGCGCGAACAGACGCTGGAATCGACACGGCGATAACGGCGGACGCCGCGCGAAGCACGCTGCGGCCGGCCGCTGATGCCGGAACGAACGCGACTGTAGCAGACGAATATGGCGCGTCAGCTTGCCTGATGCACCAGCCGCACCGGCTGGCTGACATTGACGGCGCGCTCGCCGACCACGCAATTGCGGCCCGCGGCCTTGGCGCGATAGAGCCGCCGGTCGGCGATCTCGAACAGGCTGTCGTAATCGGACGCGTCCGACGCGCAGGTCGACACGCCGATCGATACGGTCACGCGCGAGGCTTCCGCGCCGCTCGCGGCGATCGCCGCACGCAGCCGCTCGCCGAGCGTCACCGCCTGCTCGGCATTGAGCCCCTCGGCCAGCACCACGAAGTCTTCGCCGCCGAAGCGGAAGGTGAGATCGGATGCGCGCACCGTGGTCATGATCTCGGACGCGATCTGGCGCAGCACCGCATCGCCCCGGGCGTGGCCGAAGCGATCGTTGAAGGTCTTGAAATGATCGATGTCGATCAGCAGCAGGCTCACCGGCGAGCCGGCGGTCACGCCGCGGATGATGACATCGCGGCCCTGCGTTTCCAGCCGGCCGCGATCGAGCGCACCGGTGAGCGCGTCGCGGCCGCTGCGCGCCAGCAGGTCCTCGTAGCGTTCGCGATAGGTGAGCAGATCGAACACGTCGGCGATGCGCGGCGCACCCGCAGTGCTGTACGACACCTTCTCGAACCGCGTGAGATAGACCGTCACCAGCCCGCTGTAGAGCGCGACGGCGCCCATCTTGGCCGCCCAGCCGCCGAACAGCACGGCGATGTCGGCGGCGGTGAGAAACCGCAGACCGTCATTGAACATCAACTGGTCGATTGTCATCACCGCGGCGGCGGTCAGCGCGATGCGCGGCAGCAGAGCGTGTCCGAGCACGCCGCGCAGCCGTTCATAGAGCAGGATGATGAGGATGCAGTCCGCGAACAGGATCAGCGTGCCCCACACCATCAGCGCGCCCATCTCGTCGAGGAATCCGAGATCGGCGAAGCGGTCCGGGGTCAGCGCCGTCGGCATGTGCTGGCGCATGACGAAGGCAAGCGCGAACAGCAGCAGATTGCCGATGAGCAGGCCATAGATCGGCTGGCGCACCACCCGCGCATCCTCGCGGACATAGACCAGCAACAGCATCATCAGCTTGCCGGTGAACAGGATGGTCGAGCCGGGCGATGCGACGATGCCGGCGGGCAAGGCAACGTAAAAGGTGGAAGCGAGATAGGTCTCGAGGAAATGCATCACCCCGAGCGCGCAGAAAAAAGCGCCGATCCCCAGCCGTGCACGCGCGCGAAAGAGCACCGCGAGAACGGTGAAGTAAATCAGGGCGTCGCCGGCAAGCAACGCGACATTCGACCATTCCGCCAAAGGTAAGTCCTTGCGGCAAATGTCTGCGGCGGGCAACCGGCCCGCCTTACCTGCGGTCGTAGTAGCAAGACTCTTAATAAAGAGCGATCATGACCCATCAATATCCACGGAACTCTGCGTAAAATTGCTCAGGTCCGGTCGAGTTCCGGGTAACGCCGGAAGATGCCCATCTCGTTGAATGGAATGCGCCGGTCAGACGCGAGATAGCCGGCGATGCGCGGCCGATCGGCGACGCGCTCCTCGAGTTCGGCGCAGCGGGCGAATTTGCGCCGCCACCGCTTGGCCGACCGGGGAAAGGCATAAGCGAGCCCGGCCATCATCTGAAACAGCGACAGATCGGCATAGCTCACCCGGCGCCCGGCGAGATACGGGGCGCGGCCATGACGCAAGATGTCTTCGAAGTAGCCGAGGAATTTCGGCACCCGCTCCGCCACGAAATTCCGCGACCGACGCGCGGCCTCGCGGCGCTGGTCCTCGTAATAAAGACTGGAGGCGATCGGATGATGGGTGTCGTGCACCTCCACCACCATGTCGGCGATGGTGAGCTGAAGCTGATGCACCCACAGCCGTTCGCCGACAGCGCGCGGGGAGAGCCCTTCCCGCTCCCCGAGAGAGAACAGGATCGCCGCGGTCTGCGCGATCATCATCCGGCCGGCCTTGAGGAACGGCGGCGCGAAGGCCGGATGGTCGCCCCGGCGCATCAGGCGCTGGAGCCTGGCAACACCGCCGCGGCCGCGGGCGACGTCCACATAGTCCGCGCCCGCCTCCTCCAGCGCGAGCCGCACATACTCGCCACGCCCCTGGATGTCCGGCCAGTAGTAAAGCTCATAGCGCATGACGTTCTTCCTGCCTTGAAATCGATCAGCCGAGACATTTCCACAACTGGTCGCGGTCCCAACGTGTTCCGTGACACGCAAGACATTTGAAATCGCGAGAATCGGCGCTAAGAGGCGATTATGTCACGCCTCCCGCTCCGCGTTGGGCGGTCGCGCACAGGCCTCGGCCTGTTCGCCACCCGGCCCATCAAGAAACGCACCATCTTCATCGAATACAAAGGCCCCCGCATCACCAATGCGGAGGCTGAACGTCTGGAAGCGCGCGGTTCGCGCTACATGTACGAGATCAACAGCCGCTGGACGATCGACGGCAAGGCGCGCAGCAATATCGCGCGCTATGGCAATCATAGCTGCCGGCCGAACGCGGAGTCGGACATCCTGCTCGGCAAGCGCGCCGAGGGCCGCAAGGGCGGCAAGGTGATCATCCGGGCGATCAAAGACATCGAGCCGGGCGATGAAATCACCTACGACTACGGCAAAGACTACTGGAACGCCTTCATCAAGCCGATCGGCTGTTTGTGCATTCCCTGCATCAACAAGCGCAAGAAACTGCGCGCCGAAGAGCGTATGAAGCGGCAGCGCCGCGCTAAGCGCGAGGCCGCCAAGCTCGCCCGGGACGGCATCACCGGCACGACGTCGAAAGCCAAGAAATCAAAGGCCAAGACCTCAAGGGCCAAGGCGTCTAAAACCAGGACGGCGAAGACCACGACAAAGCGCAAGGCTGCCACCAAGCGGACGACCAAGCGCTAACTGCCGCTTCCAAGTCATCACAGAAAAACCGCGCCGGTAAAACCGGCGCGGCTTCAGGCCGTGCAATCGATGCGGTGTCAGGATCTCTTGTCGCGTTTTCTTGACGCGAACCGGCATCCACTTCGCTCGAAACGCTTTAGTTGGCGGCGAAGCAGTACAGCAAGCCGTCGCCGCCGGTGCTGCGCAGGTCGGCCTGCGTGCAGCCGCCGCCCTGACCGCGCGACGGGTGCGAGGTGTTCCAGGACTTCGCCGGCGCGCTGTCGTCGAGGCCGGTGCGATCCGAAGGGCCGACCATCGCCGCGCCCTGGGTGCTGCTCGTCCAGTTCTTGCAGGTGCGGTCATCGGCGCCGGAGAAGGCGGTGCCGTCGGCCTGCGAGCCGGTCAGCACATCGTGCCGGTTCGGCGTGTCGCCGCGGCCGTTGATGACATCGCCCTTCTCGCTGAGCGCGGTCTGCTTGGTCAGATTGTTGGCGCCATGCAGTTCGGCGACGTCCTTGGCGATCACTGTGCCCTTGGCGTTCTGCCAGGGGCCCTTGCCGATCCGGTCCTTGGCGTTCACGGCGCCCTGCCCCTGGGTGCTGAGATAAGCGCGCCAGGTCTTGCCGGTCGAGCCGGCAGCGGTCGCCAGCTTCTGGCAGTGCGTATCGGCGCCGGCGAGACCGCCGAGATCGCCGCCATTGCCCACGCCGACGCTGGTGACAAAGAACGTCATGGCGGAAGCCTGGGCGTGCGCCGCGCCCGTGGCTCCGAGCGACAGGACGGCGGCGGTCGCAAGCAGTGTCAGCGTCTTCATGAAACTCCTCCCTGATGTCAGCACCCGACCGGATGCCTGTTTCGGCATCAACACCGAAGCCCGGCCTTTCATCCCGACATCCCTTGCGGCAGTTTGTCCATCGCCGGAGGTCGCAGGCCGGCCGGACATAAAAAAAGCCCGGCGCCAGGGCCGGGCTTTCTCATAGCTCTGGAAAAAGATCAGACCGCGGCGAGATTGCCGGCGGCGGGACGGCCGCGCTCGGTCAGAACCTCGTAGCTGATCTTCTGGCCTTCCATCAGCGAGCGCATGCCGGCGCGTTCCACCGCCGAGATGTGAACGAACACGTCGCTCGATCCATCATCCGGACGAATGAACCCGAATCCCTTTTGCGTATTGAAGAACTTCACAGTGCCGACAGCCATCGCATTTCCTTTGTGCGCAGAAAGACACCCCGGCGCTCATCGCCCGGGCGGCAACCATCCCGATTTTTGGAGTTTTTCCGTGTCGTACCGAGGCACAGGACCGCGAGAGAAAGCCGAAAACCGCGTTGCGGGCGCACGTAAACAAGATTTGCGCGAGCCGGTCAATCATCGCCCTTACCCGGGGCCGGCCGCGGGACGATTTTATGAATTGGTAACGAAACCGGCGCTAAAGTTCCAATCCGCCGGGATGGCGGCGATCAGCCGTCATGAACCGCCAGTCGAGCAGTTGCATGAACTCCGACAAGCGCAAAGCACCGCGCAAACCATTGCGATATACCGCCTGGATCGCGCTCGACGACCGGCAACCGGCGAGCTGCTTTCTGTCCGATATTTCCGACCTTGGAGCCCGGCTCGACGTCGAGGACAGCACCCTCATCCCGGACCGCTTCGTGCTGCTGCTGGCACAGCACAACGCGCCAAAGCGCTACTGCACCGTGATCTGGCGAGAGACCAACCAGATCGGCGTTAGGTTCGAACGCCGCAACGACAAGGTGGCGGCCCCAGCAACGCGAACCGCACAAGCCGTCGATCCGGACAGCCCACCGCTCGCGCCGGAGCAGCCGGACGCGAGCGAACACATCGTCGCCATCGACGACACTCCTTAGTCATCGCCTTTCAGAATCAAACCGGCCCGGCGAATGATCACCGGGCCGGCTTTTATCTCTGAGTGTTTGTCGCGCTGGACGGGTCAAGCCGCCTGGATCGCCGAGAGGATCCAGTGCCCGCCGCGCGAGCGCATGAAGGTCCACAACTCGGTAACTTCCTGCGGACCACCTTCGATCACCTGCCCGTTGTCGCGCGACACCAGCCGATCATTGAGTGAGAACCGCATCGCCAGCGTCGCGTACTGGCTTGCGCCTTCGCTCCACGCTTCGGCGAGATCGCCCTGCAACAGATGCACGTCGGAAATCTCATTGCGCACGCCGCGGCTGGCATTGGCGGCAAGATCTTCCGAGAAATACGACAGCATTTCCGGCGTCGCGAAGCGGCGCAGCGTTGCCAGATCCTCACGGCCATAAGCCGTCTGAATCTGACCGAGCGCGTCCTCGAACGCGTCATAGTCGTCCTTGCCGATGGTCACATCGTCAACCGGCGCGGCCGCAGCAGTCGCGCCGCTGCCAGCTCCGCCACCGAGACCACCGCCCAGTCCAAGGCCGGACAAGGGGCCGCCTGACGAACCACCCTGCGAACCGTTCTGCTGGTTACGCTGCATCGGGCCGGCAAAGGCGAGGCCCTGCTGACGACGCTGCCACCACGCCCAAGCCAGGCGGGCAACAATCACCACCAGCGCCACCTGCAACAACAGACCGATGATGGAGGCAAAGCCGGCCATGTTGCCCAACAGGCCCTGCCCGGCGAGGAGACCAAACAGACCCGCGCCGAGGAAGCCGGCGGCGAGACCACCGATCAGACCCGGACGATTAAAGAAGCCGCCACCTGCGGCAGCGCCGGCACCTTGTGCCGCGGTCGCGCCGGGACGGCCCGGCTGCGTCATCGAGCGCTCGATCGGTGCAGCGGTGCGCGGCGCGGTATTGGTCACCGGCGGCGCGGAGAACGTGCGCGAGCCGCGGCTACCACCGGCGCCCGGACGCGCATCGGCGAGGCTGCCGGCGATCAGGATCAGCGCGGCGGCTAAGGCACTCAGGGCAAAAACGGAGCGAATGGATCGCATGGATGAACCTTTAGTGTTCCCTCTGGATGCCGGTCATTGCCGGCATTCCCGGCAATATGGGGCGATGTCACGCCCTTGATAAGAGGCTGTGGCGTCGCAGGGATCGGGCTGGAACAACCTGTTGAAAGTGCCCGAAAAATGCCCCGGCAATACCGCGCCTTTGCCGCGCTATCCCCGGAACGAAGCACGCGACCACCCCATTGGTCCGGCGTCCCTCTAACCATGACCGAAAGAGAGGTCGCCATGACAACTGCCCGCACGACGATTGTCAGAAAAGCTCTCATCGCCGGAACGACAGCAATAGCCCTTGCCGGCGCGACGGTGAGCGTGCCGACGCAAGCGAATGCCTATCCGGTCTGGGTCATCCCGGCCATCATCGGCGCTGCCGTGGGCGGCGTCGCCGTCGGCGCGGTCGCCAGCAATCCACCGGCCTATGCGTACGAACCGGGTCCTTATGAAGCCGGCGCTGTCGGCCCGCGCGGCACGGTTTATGTCCAGCCGACAGCCGATTGCCGGATTGTGCGCGAACAGACGCCGACCGGACGCTGGCAACGTGTCAGAGTCTGCGACTAAGCCAATCGCTCCTATCCGCCACGGCGCTCACGCGCCGTGGCTTCCGGACGGAGAATAGGGCGGCTTGCCTGTGGCAGCGGCCCGACGCCTCGCCGCACCTTCAAGCCAGCTTTCCGTTTCCGCCAGCGCCTCGTAGCTGCGGGCGATGGTGCGATGGCCGCGTCGCTCGTCCAGTGACTGCGACAGCTTCGCCAACTTGAGATGTTCGAACGCCTTGCGGCGCAACTCGTCCGATTTCATTGACATGGCGCGCTCCCAAAGAGCTGCACCATCCTGCACCCGAATGCCAGCGCTGGCCATCCTGCAACGCAGCAGCGCTCAGGACTCCATGGTCTCCTTCACCGCCGCGACGAGTTGCTTGAGCGTGAAGGGCTTCGCGAGGAAGGAGAATTTCTCACCTTCGGGCAGGCTCTTCTGGAACGCCTCTTCAGCGTAGCCGGAGACGAAGATCATCTTCAACTCAGGCTTGCGCTGGCGCATTTCACGCAACAGCGTCGGGCCGTCCATTTCGGGCATCACAACGTCGGAGACGACGAGATCGATATCGGGCTCTTCGCTCAGCACGTCGAGCGCCTCCACGCCGTTCCCGGCCTGCAGCACCTTGTAGCCGCGCGAGGCGAGACCGCGCGCATTGAGCGCACGCAGGCCGTCTTCGTCCTCGACCAGCAGGATCGTTCCCTGCCCGGTGAGATCGACCGCAACCTTCTTGACCTCGTCGGCGGCCGCAATGACGCCGGACGCCTGTGCATCGGCCGCGGGCGGCAGGGCCACTTGCTCTTCGCCCGGAATGTGGCGCGGCAGGAAGATGCTGAACACCGTGCCGCGGCCGGTTTCGGAATCGACGTAGACGAAGCCGCCGGTCTGCTTGACGATGCCGTAGACCGTGGAAAGACCGAGGCCGGTGCCCTTGCCGACTTCCTTCGTCGAGAAGAACGGCTCGAAAATCTTGTCGACGATGTCGGCGGGGATGCCGGTGCCGGTATCCGCCACTTCGATGCGTACGTAGTCGGCCGCGGGAAGCCCCTTGTAAGGCAGTTTGGCCGCGTCCGCCGTGACAACATTGGCGGTCCGCACGGTGAGATTGCCGCCGCTCGGCATCGCATCGCGCGCATTCACCGCGAGATTGACGATCACTTGCTCGAACTGTGACAGGTCCGCCTTCACCGGCCAGAGATCGCGGCCGTGGATCACGTCCAGCGACACCTTCTCGCCGAGCAAACGCTTCAGCAGCATGCCGAGATCGCTCAGCCGCTCGCCGAGATCGAGCACTTGCGGCCGCAAGGTCTGCCGCCGCGAAAACGCCAGCAAATGCCGCACCAGCGACGCCGCGCGATTGGAGTTCTGCTTGATCTGCATGATGTCGGAGAACGACGGATCGGTCGGCTTGTGCGCGTTCAGCAGGAAGTCGGTCGCCATCATGATGGCCGACAGCACGTTGTTGAAATCGTGCGCAATGCCGCCGGCGAGCTGACCGACCGTGTCCATCTTCTGCTGCTGGTTGGCACGATTTTCCAGCGCACGCTGCAGCGTCGTCTCCAGCACATAGACGATAGCCGCTTCGCCATCGCGATCCGCTTCGTCGACCGGCGTCACGAAGAACGTCGCCGACCGCTCACCCGAACCGCTGAGCGACGCATCGACCGGCGCGATATCGCCCTGCGCGTCGGCCGCCTTGCGGATCATGGTTTCAACCGCGCCGCGATCGCGATCGGCGATCACGGCGAGGATCGACCGTTCGTCGTCCTTCAGCAGGTCCTGGAACATGCGAGCGAACAGGCCGTTCGACCGCGCGATGCGGGCGGAGCGATCGACCGTCGCAATCGCCATCGGCGTGTTCTGGAAGAAGCGCATGAAGCGCACTTCGGCAGCACGCAGCGGATCGGCGCCCTCCTCGCGGGCGCGGTTGAGCACTAGCGTGCGCGACAGTCCGGCAGCGCCATCGGCGCCGAACGCGACCTTGTGGAACAGCCGCACCGGCAGCGACTTGCCGGTCCGGGTCTTGAGATCGAGATCGATCATCTCGGTCTTCACGTCACCCGGCGCAGCGTTGAACACCGTCAGCAGCGCGGCGCCGTCGCCGGCGACAATATCGGTGAGCCGCAGCGTGCCGGCGCCGATCTGCGCGAGATCCTGTTCAAGCCAGCTCGCCAGTGTGGCATTGAGATAGACGACCGAGCCGGCCGGATCGACCGAGAAGAAGCCCGCCGGCGCGTGATCGAGATAGTCGATCGCGTGCTGCAACTCCTGGAACACATTCTCCTGCCGCGCGCGGTCCCGGGTGATATCGGCGACGGCCCAGACGGAAAGATTGCGATCATGCTTGCTGTCGCCGAGCGGCCGTACGCGCAGCCGCAACCAGCGCGCGGCTTCGCCGTCAGCACCACCGAGCCGGATTTCCTCCTGCAACGGCTGGCCGTCCCGGCCCGCTTTCAGCAGCCGGTAGATCGCTTCGGAAACTTCCGGATCGCCGGCAAAGGCGCGCTCGATCGGCCGCACATCGTCAGGCCCGGTGGAGCGGATCAAATCGAGATAGGTGGCGTTGGCGTAGAACACGCGGCCGGAGCGGTCGGTGACCATCAGGCCGTCCGGCGCATTGTCGACCAGCACCTTGGTCAGCGGGTGAACGCCCGCCTGTCCCTGCGTCTGCAGGATGCCCGCCGCCATGGCGAACAGCGAGAACACACCGATGGTGGCAAGGAACGCCAGCACCGCCATGATGTACGGCTCGGCATGGGTGCGGCCGACATAGATCAGCGCCGCTGCAGTTCCGACCAGCGCCACCGCGATCAGCACCACCATCCCGACGCTGCCGCTGCGCGGCGCGCGGTCGCTGCGGTCATAAGCCTGACGTTCCGACGGCGGCCGGTCCGCGCCTTGCGGCACGCCATCGGCCGGAGCTGTCGCCCCGCTGCCTGTGTCCTTGAGCTGCGCTGTCATCGCCGCAGAGCGCCCTGCCGCGCGCCGCCGGCGCGCCCTGATTCGTGATCGACCGCTTCCTGAGTGCCCCAGGGCGACGGCCTTGCGCAAGGGTTTCGCCGCGCCGGACCGTGCAAAACCGCGCAGGACACGGCGACATATCCCCACCGCGGCATCTTACTGCCGCAGCGAGCGGCGCAGCCGCATGACGTAGCCGATCACTTCCGCCACCGCCTTGTAATGTTCCGGCGGGATCGCCTGATCGACCTCGACGGTGGCGTAGAGCGCGCGGGCCAGCGGCACGTTCTCGACGGTCGGGATCGAATGTTCCGCCGCGATCTGCCGGATCCGGAACGCCAGGGCGTCGACACCCTTGGCGACGCAGATCGGCGCCTGCATCCCCTTCTCGTATTGCAGCGCGACCGAGTAGTGCGTCGGGTTGGTGACAACCACAGTGGCTTTCGGAACCGCGGCCATCATGCGCTTGGCCATGCGCTTCTGGCGCAACTGGCGGATCTTGCCCTTTACGGCCGGATCGCCGTCGGTCTGCTTGAACTCGTCCTTGATCTCCTGCAGCGACATCTTCTGCCGTTCGAACCACTGCCGGTACTGGAAGAAGAAATCGGCGCCGGCAACGATCGCCAGGATCGCCACCACCGCGCCCATCAGCTTCATCGACTGCGCCATGATCAGCGGCATCAGGGCGAGCGGATCGGTCCATACCAGCAGTTCGAGCCGGTTGCGCTCCGGCCACAACAGGACGGTGAGCACCGTGCCGACCAGACAAAGCTTGAGGATGCCCTTGACGAAATTGGCGACCGCTATCTTCGAGAACAGACGCTTCACGCCGGCGAGCGGCGATATCTTCGAGAATTTCGGCGTGATCGCTTCCGCCGACCAGACGAAGCGATGCTGCACCAGATTGGCAGCGAGTGCCGCCAGCATCAGCAACAAGATCGGGATCGAAATCGCGACCAGCACTTCGACGCCGAGATTGTTCATCAGACGCAGCAGGCCGGGACCGTCGGTGCGCACCGTATGCGCGTTGGCGAGCAGCCCGCGAAAGGTCGCGGTCAGCGCCGATCCCATGCTGCCGGAGAATGCGGACAGCGCGAGCGCCGCGGCCGCGAAGATGAACCAGGTGTTGATCTCCTGGCTCTTGGCGACGTCACCGCGCTTGAGCGCGTCGTCCAATTTTTTTTGGGTAGGGTCTTCTGTTTTCTCGGTATCGTCCTCGGCCATCTCTGTCCCCTGTCAGCGCGTCAGCTCACCAAGGACACTTCCGAGATAGTCGAGATAGGATCCCATCATCGCGCCGACGACCAGCACCAGCAGGATAAGGCCCACCAGAATCGAAACCGGCAGCGCAACGAAGAACACCTGCATCTGCGGCATCAGTCGCGCGAGGATGCCGAGGCCGAGATTGAAGAGGATGCCGAACATCAGGAACGGCGCGGATAGCTGGATGCCGATGCGGAACGCCGAAGCGACCGTGCGCGTGACCAGATCGGCGATATCGCCGGGGATCGGCACATCGCCAGGACGGAACAGGCGATAGCTGTCGTTGAGCGCGGCAATCACCAGATGGTGCATATCGGTGGCGAAGATCATCGTCACTGCGAGCACGGCGAGAAAATTGCCGACGATCACATTCTGCTGGCCGGCCTGGGTCGGATCGACCGCGGTGACGAAGCCGAGCCCGAGTTGTTGCGCCACCACGGTGCCGGCGACCTGCAGCGCCGACAGCGTCAGGCGCACGGTGATGACGAGCGTGGCACCGACCAGCATTTCCTTGCCGAGGATCACCAGCATCGGCCCGTAGGACGACATGTCGACGGCATAGTCGGATCGATGCAGCGGCAGCAGGATCGCCGACAGGATCAAGGCGAGCGTCAGGCGCATCCGGGCCGGAACCGCGCTCTCGCCGATCGCCGGAAGTAGCATCACCATGACGCCGATGCGCGCAAAGATCAGCATGAAGGCCAGCGCCAACGCCGGCAGGAACGAAATGTCGATGCGCATTCCGCGTCAGCCGCCGGCGACGATGCGCGCGGCGACACGGGTCATCTGACCCTGCAAGGCTTGCGCCATGAACGGCAGCGCGATCAGCAGCGTGACGAAAATCGCGAGGATCTTCGGCACGAACGCCAGTGTCATTTCCTGAATCTGGGTCAGCGCCTGCAGCAGCGAAATGGCGACACCGACCGCGAGGCCGACCAGCATGACGGGCGCCGCCACCAGAATGATGGTGGTGATCGCATCGCGAGCGACGTCGAGCACTTCAGGGCCGGTCATGCAGAACCTTTTTCGGAGAATCGCAGAATGAGCTTACGCTGATCCGGATCAGATCGGCATCCTCATGATGTCTTCGTAAGCCTGGATCACGCGGTCGCGCACCGCGACCACCGCATCGATCGCCACTTCGGTTTCCGACACCGCGGTGACGACGTTGACGAGATCGGCTTTGCCCTGTGCGAGGCCCCGCGCCTGCGCATCGGAGCGCCGGCCGGTTTCCGCCACCGAATGCAGCGTATCGGCCAGCATCTGGCCGAAGCTGCCGCCATCTGAGGCGCCGGAGATGGTCTTGGCGACCCCGGCCGAGCCGGACGGATCGGCAAGCCGCGCCATCGCGGCATAGGCATTGGTCGCTGCAATCGGGGATGCCATGGCAAGAAACCTCAGGCTTTGAGAATGTCGATGGTGCGCTGGATCATCCGGCGCGTCGCGCCGATGACATTGACGTTGGCCTCATAGGAGCGCTGGGCCTCGCGCATGTCGTTCATTTCCACCAGCATGTTGACGTTCGGATATCTGACGTTGCCGTTGACGTCGGCGAGCGGATGGCCGGGCTCATATTTGACGCGGAATTCGGATTGGTCGGTCCGGGTCTGCCCCACCTCGACCACCTGCGCGCCGAGCGCGCGGTCCATCTCCGAACGGAAGGTCAGAACCTTGCGGCGATAAGGATCGGCGCCGGGCGTCCGCGGCGTCGAATCCGCGTTGGCGATGTTTTCCGAGATGACGCGCATGCGGCCGGCCTGCGCGCGCAGACCGGAGGCCGCGATACTCATGCTCTTGACGAAATCCATGATGCGTCTCCGTGTCCCGTCCGTGCGTCAGCGTTTGCCCATCGCGGTCTTGAGCAGCGCAAGGCTGCGTGTGTAGAGCGCGGTGGCCGCCTGGTAATCCATCTGGTTGGCGGCAACCTTCATCATCTCGTCCTCAAGGCTCACCGCATTGCCGGTCGGGCGCACCTCGTAGCCGCTCTTGGAATCGGCGCGGAACTGACTGCCGGTCGACATGGCGGAGCCGCCCATATGCCCATTCGCGGTCTTGACCATGGTGACGGCCGAGGTCGGTTGCGCCACCGCCAGCATCTGGTCGTCGAATCGCAACGGACTGAGATCCTTGGCGCGATAGGACGGGGTATCGGCGTTGGAAACGTTCTCGGACAGGACACGCTGGCGCTCCTC
>JBQCFU010000768.1:0-5124 GCA_051958775.1 Pseudolabrys sp. | reverse complement strand
ACGCCATCAACATTCCGATCATCATCTACAATATTCCGGGACGTTCGGTGGTCGACATGTCCGTCGACACCATGGCGCGGCTCTACGAGCTCAAGAACATCACCGGCGTAAAGGATGCGACCGCGAACGTGCTGCGCGTGTCGCAGCAGCGCGCGGCGCTGGGCGAGGGCGTTACCCAGCTCTCGGGTGAGGATGGCACCGCGCTCGGCTTCATGGCGCATGGCGGCCACGGCTGCATTTCGGTGACATCGAATGTCGCGCCACGGCTATGCTCGGAATTCCAGAGCGCCTGCCTGCGCGGTGACTATGCGACCGCGGTGCAGTTGCAGGACAAGCTGCTGCCGCTGCATCAGCACCTCTTCATCGAGACCAATCCATCGCCCGCGAAGTATGCACTGTCGCTGCTTGGCAAATGCAGCGACGATGTGCGGCTGCCGATGGTTCCGCTTGCGGACGCTTCGAAGGCAGCGGTCCGCAGTGCGATGGTTCATGCCGGGCTGATCAACTGAGGGGACTGAGGAACACCGCACATGCTTGATGAATTCAAGAAATTCGCGCTGCGTGGCAACGTCGTCGACCTCGCGGTCGGTGTCATCATCGGTGCCGCCTTCGGCGGCATCGTCAACTCACTGGTTGGCGATGTCATCATGCCGGTGGTCGGTGCGGTCACTGGCGGTCTCGACTTCTCCAACTACTTCATCCCGCTGTCGAAGAACGTCACTGCCGCTTCGCTGGTCGAGGCGAAGAAGCAGGGCGCGGTTCTGGCGTGGGGCAGCTTCCTGACGTTGGTGATCAATTTCGCGATTATCGCCTGGGTGCTGTTCCTGGTCATTCGCGGCATGAACAAAATGCTGCGCAAGGAAAAGGAAGCAGAAAAACCTGAAGCGCTGTCGAAGCAGGAAGAGCTGCTTACCGAAATCCGCGATCTTCTCAAAGCAAAGTAGTAACGCGCGCCGGCGCGCGTCAATGCGCGCCGGCTTTCAGTCATGGCCAACTCGTCCTCCAAAGCAACAAAGCCGCGCGCCGTCGCCGACAACCGCAAGGCCCGGTTCAACTACGCGATCGGCGATGTGCTGGAAGCGGGGATCGCGCTGACCGGCAGCGAAGTGAAATCGATGCGCTCCGGCAAGGCGACGATTTCCGAATCCTATGCCGACGCGCGCGGCGGCGAGATCTGGTTGGTGAACGCCAATATCCCCGAATATCTTCAAGCCGGCCGCTTCAACCACACGCCGAAGCGCCCGCGCAAATTGCTGCTGCATGCGCGGCAGATCAGCAAACTGATCGGCGCGATCGAGCGTGACGGCATGACCATCGTGCCGCTCAAGCTCTATTTCAACGACAAGGGCCGCGCCAAGGTCGAGATTGCGCTCGCCAAGGGCAAGAAGGCCTACGACAAGCGCGCGACCGAGAAGAAGCGAAGCTGGGACCGCGAACGCGGCCGGCTGATGCGCGACCGCGGCTAATCAAAAACTCAATCTTCCTCGATAGCCTAGCCAAGGTCGCGGGCGATCGCCTGAGCAGCGTCGATTACGCACGGCGCAAAATCGCGCAGCTTTGCTGTCGTAACCCGCGCCGAGAGCCCCGAGACACCGACAGCGGCAATCGCGACATCTTCCCGCGCCAGAATGGGCGCGGCGATACCGGACACAGCCTCGTGCCATTCACCACGGGTCGTTGCGAATCCGTTTTTGCGGATGGTTTGCAGTTCACGCTCAAGTTTCGCCGGCTCGACAATGGTGCGCGCGGTGAAGGTGCGCAGAGACGTTTCAATTCGCTGCCGGACGTCGTCATTGGCGAAAGCGAGCAGCGCTTTTCCGGTAGCGCTGCAATGCGCCGGACCCCCGCCGCCGAGCCGCGAATAGGCGGCGACAGGATGCTGACTGTCGATCTTTTCAAGATAGGTCACTTCGCCATTTTCGAGAACCGACAGATGCACCGTTTCGCCGGTCAATTCCGATAGCTTGCGCAGATGCGGCCGCGCGATACCGCGGATATCCATCTGCTCGGAAATGCGGCTGCCGAGCTTCCACATCTTCAGCGTCGCGCGATAACGGCCGTCACTATCCTGCCGCGCATAACCGCAATGAATCAGCGTCTTCAGCACACGGTGCGCGTTGCTTTTCACAAGGCCTGCGGCGGAAGCGATTTCCGCGAGCGCCATCGCGTCCTTGCCGGCGACCAGGGTCTCCAGCACGTGCAGCCCTTTGATCAGTGTCGTGTCCATCGCACGCCTCGGAAAACCCTTCCACAAGGTCGGTTGACAGCGGAATGGCGCCATCGGTACCGTCAATAATAATAGAAATACATTCCGAATAATGGAATGTAAAATGCTGTCGTCAAGGCGGCGAGGGAGACAGGGATGGCGGGTTCGGGAAAGCGCGGCGCTGCCGCGCGTGGCGCGGGTGTGTTGTCGGCGCTGCGGTTGAAAAAGCCCGCCAAGGCCGCCCCCCAGGTCAAGGCGCTTCAGGACGAGTCGCAGCGCCGTCTCGGTTACGTCCGCAATTTCCTCCAACTGCCGATCGAAGCCGACCGGCTGACCCTGTTGCAGGGCTATCTCGACCGGCTGATGCGCAGCGACGATGCAGCTTTGCCCCCGCAGGAGCGCGAATTGCTGGCGCTGGTGGTCAGTGTCGAAAATCGCTGCGACGTTTGCGTGATGTCGCATGCCGTCGCGCTGCAGCGGCATGGGTTGGATAAATCGCTGGTCGATACGCTGACGATCAACTGGCGCAGCGCCGCGCTTACCAAGCGGCAGCGCGCGCTCGCCGAATTCGCCTGGCGGCTGACCGCCCGTCCGACCGAGGCCGACGAAAGCTATCTCGATCTGTTGCGCCGCGCCGGCTTGCGCGAGGAGGAGATCCTCGAAGCCGCGCAGATCGTCGCGATCTACAACGCCAACAATCGCTTCAACACGGTGATCGGCCTCAAGGTCAATCCGGAGGCGCATGCTGCGTTCCGCAAAGCCTGAGACCGATCGGCACCACATTCACTGACAGGGAGAGACGTCATGGCAAAGCTGCGGCATATCGCAATCGCGGTCGAAGACGTGAAAGCGACGGCAGAGTTCTACAAGAAGGCGTTCGATCTCGAAGAGGTCAATGTGTTCCCGAACAGCATCCTGCTGTCGGACGGCACCGTCAGTCTCGCGATCCTCGACGTGAACCGGAACAAGAATGCGCCGAACGCGCAGGTCGGCCTGCATCACATCGGCTTCCAGATCAAGGATATCGATGAGGCGAGCAAGCAGGTGGAAGCCTGCGGCGGCAAGTTCCTGGGTTCGATCGTCGACAGCCGCGCCGCGAGCGGCGGCAAGACCGAGCGCAAATATTACGATCCGAACGGCATCCGTCTCGACGTCTCGAACGAGGATCACGCGCGCAACGTCTGGCGCATTCCGGTCTGATGCCAGAAGCCGTCGCGAAACGGCCAATTACAGGGGGATGAAGATCATGTGGCGCATCATCGGACTTGTGCTGGCGCTGGTCGTGCCGGGGCTTGTGCCGCAGGCTTCGGCCTCTGACGACTATCCGTCGAAGCCGGTGCGGATCATCGTGCCGTATGCGGCGGGTGGTCCGGCCGACATTCTCGCCCGTCTGATTGGGCAGAAGATGTCGGATGATCTCGGCCAGCAGTTCATCGTCGACAATCGCCCGGGCGCGGGCGGCTCGATCGGCGCGACGCAGGTGGCGCGCTCGCCCGCGGATGGTTACACGCTGCTGGTGGCGCCGGTCGGCGTCATCGCCATCAACCCGTGGATCTACGCCAATCTCTCCTACGATCCGTTGCGCGATTTCGAGCCGGTGACGCTGCTGGCCAAGTCGCCGTTCGTGCTCGCGGTCAATCCGTCGCTGCCGATCAACACGCTGGCCGATTTCGTCGCTTATGCGAAAAAGAATCCCGGCCATGTGAAGGTCGCCAATCCGGGGACCGGGACGGGTCAGCATCTGAGCTCCGTCTATTTCTCCTCGGAGGCGGGGATCGAGACGGTGCAGGTGCCGTATCGCGGCAGCGCGCCCGGCACCAACGACCTTCTGGCCGGCACGGTCGATGCGCAGTTCGATCTCGCGCCCTTGCTGCCGCATATCGCCGCCGGCAAGTTGCGGGCGATTGCGGTGACGTCCGATCACCGGCTGCCGTCGCTGCCGAACGTCCCCACGATTGCCGAGTCCGGATATCCGACCTTCGCGATGGAAGCCTGGAACAGCCTCGTCGCGCCGGCCGGAACGCCGAAGGCGATCGTCGACAAGCTGCAGCAGGCGGTTGCCAAGGCGGTGAGCGATCCGGCGGTGCGCGGCAAGCTGACGGGGCAGGGCTATGAGCCCGGCGGAGGCAAGGCCGAGGCGACGCGTGCATTTTTCAAAGCCGAACTCGACAAATACAAGCCGGTCGTGAAAGCTGCCAACGTTCCGGTGAATTGAGCCCGCTCTGCCGACGTCCGTCGCGCATCGCGCGGCGGACCTGAAGGCAGAACCATGAGCGACATTGCGACCGACCCGAACCGCCTGCCCGAGGATCTTCCGGTCCCCGTCGACGATGGCGCGGCGAAGCACCTGATCGGCGCACGTATTGCGGCGGTGACGCTCGGTGCGACCGACGGTACGTCGGTCGATCTCGCGGCATTGCCCGGCCGCACGGTGGTTTATCTCTATCCCCGCACCGGCGTCCCCGGCGTGCCCAATCCGACCGGATGGGATGCGATCCCGGGCGCGCGTGGTTGCACGCCGCAGTCCTGCGGATTCCGCGATCATCATGCCGAACTGATGCAGCTTGGCGTGAAGCATCTGTTTGGTCTGTCGACGCAGGACACGGCGTATCAGCACGAGGCGGCAGAACGCCTGCATCTGCCGTTCGCGCTGCTGTCGGACGAGCATCTCGCGCTGACGACAGCGATGCGGCTGCCGACCTTCGTTGCCGACGGCATGACGCTGATGAACCGCATGGCGCTCGTCATCGATGATGGCGTGATCAGCAAGGTGTTCTATCCGGTGTTTCCGCCGGACCGGAACGCGGACGATGTGATCGCCTGGCTCAAAGCCAATCCGCGCCGCTGACCGGAGATCGGTCAGCGATCCAGGAAATCCCGCACCGACTTGAACACGGCGCGAAACATCTTCGGCGTTA
>JBQCFU010000767.1:0-2710 GCA_051958775.1 Pseudolabrys sp. | reverse complement strand
GGCGGCACACGCGGACGCGCGTCCGCATTCCATCACAACTCATTTTGGAGAATCGCATGAGCAAACGCCGATCCCGCACGCCCGCGCGCAACCATGCGCATCACTGCCGCCGCAACCGGCGCCGCCTGCGGCCGTCGATCGACGAACTGACCGATCGCGAAAACGCCGGGACGGCGATGGCGCATGACGCGCCGGCCGATGCGCCGCGGATGAGCAACGACGAGCGCAGGATGGCGCTGGCGCGGTTGTTCGCCAACGTCAAGGAGACGTGGCGCGCCTGTCCGGCGCGGCTGTGCCGGCGGCGGCATCGCTGCTCGTGGAATGACCCCACGCGGCTGATGGACTGTTCCGGCCCGCCGCTGACCCCTGAACAACTCGCGGAAGCGCGCGCCGACTTCTATAAGATGCTGGACTGGCGCGCCGGCCTGTCGTCATGATCGTGCGGGAAGAGGAAGCGAAAGGGCGCGGGGAGCGAAGGAATGAGCGAACAGTCGACGCCGCGTGGCGCCCTGACCGTGCGGATCATCGCCATGCCGGCGGACACCAATGCCAACGGCGATATCTTCGGCGGCTGGGTGATGTCGCGGATGGACCAGGCCGGCGGCATCGCCGGGGTGGAGCGGGCGCGCGGCCGTGTCGTCACCGTATCGGTGGATGCGATGACATTCCTGAAGCCGATGCGCGTCGGCGACGTGCTCGAAGTGTTCACCGAGGTGGAGAGCGTCGGCCGGACCTCGATGAAGATCCACATCGAGTCCTGGGCGATGCGGTTTCGCACGCATCATCGCGACAAGGTCACGGACGCGACCTTCACTTTCGTCGCCATCGACGACGACGGCAAGCCGCGGCTGATCCCGAAGGACTAAAGCATGATCCCGAAAAGTGGGAACCGGTTTTCGGACAAGATCATGCTCAATCAAAAAAGACGAGCGATGAGTCTGACTCGACGAAATCAGACTCTGGCCGCACCCTATATCTCCGCTTCGTGCGGCAGCACCTTGTCGCGCAACTGCTTCACGATGCGACGCAGTTGCGCCACTTCGTGCTCGAGCGCGGCGACGCGATCGTTGATGCTTGCATCGGCTTCGCGGCGCTGCTCGCCGGAACGCTGATCGCGAAACGCGATGCCGACCTCGCTGCCGTCCTGCCGTTTCACATCGGCGAGATAAGTGCGGTTCTTCTGCGGAATGAACAGTTCGACCCGATCGGGAATCGTGATCGGCGATTGGAATGCGATGCGCGCGCCGGTTTCGGAGAGGTCGCGGATCGTGCATTCGATCGAAACGCGGCGATTGTCATAGAGCACGACGCCTTTGAGGAAAGTGCGCGTGCGCGGTGCGCGAGCAGTGTCGTCGGTCATCGTCATGATCGTGTTTTGCTGCAGCGGAGAGGTCGCCCACGTGGGAACTTGGCGCCGCGGCGGTTGCGCTCCGGTAAATTTTTTGGCCATCGCGGCGTCATTTTCGCATTAAGGTTGCTGCGCGCGGCGTCAATGAAATACCGGCCAAATCGGTGCAATCGGTTGAAAAACAACCGTTTTTACGGATGTTGCCGCATGTGGCGGATATCGCGCCATGCGCCACACGCACCCGCCGGGTTCCCGCGCGGGGTGGCGCTCGCCACATCGATGCCTTATTCCGCCTGTGTGTGCGGTGTAACCCACAACAACGACGGACCTTGACTCATGCGACTTACGCCATTTGCCGCCATGTGCGCATCGCTCCTGTTGCCAGCTTTCGCCGTCTCCGCGTCGGCGCAATCGGTTCAGGACATCAACTCGGGCAAGGTTCCGGTTCAGGCGCTGACGGCAAAAGGAAAAGTTGCGAAGAGCAAGGCTGCGCGCATGACGTCGTCATTCGCCGCGCGCACACATCGTCACGATGCGCTGCTCGACGCCAACGGCAATGAAACCGCGGCCGCCATTCCGGCGCGCGGCCACGCGATGGGCAACACGGCTTATGCCGCCCTGGTAGCTAAACACGCGGCGGCCAATGGCGTTCCCTATGCGCTGGTGCATCGCGTGATCATGCGCGAGAGCAAGTACAATCCGCGCGCGATCTCGAAGGGCAATTTCGGGATCATGCAGATCCGCCTCGGCACCGCGCGTGCGCTCGGCTACACCGGCGGCGCGCAGGGTCTGCTCGATGCCGACACCAACATGACCTATGCGGTCCGTTATCTCGCCGGCGCCTACAAGGTCGCGGGCGGCAATCACGATCGCGCCGTCGCGCTCTATGCCCGCGGCTACTACTACGATGCGAAGCGCAAGGGCATGAACGCCTACGCGCTCGCCAATGCGCAGACCCGTCCGGCCGCCGTGCCGCAGGTCGCCGAAGCGCAGGCCGCACCGCTGTCGTCGATGCGGCATGAAGCGTCGGCGCTGCCGTCCGCCGCCGCGCAGGAAAGCGCCGCGTCCGGCGCCGAAGCGCGCGCCGAGCGTCTGACCTCGCACTGACCCGACATGAAAAAGGCGATGGCCGCTGCCATCGCCCGATCCGCTGCACGCAAGGCGCCGGACAGTCCGGCGCCTTCGTCATTTCTAGCGCGGCGTCACCGCCGGCGTCTGGCTCTGTCCGAACAACCTGCCCAGTGAATTGGTCGCCTGCGGCTGCGCCGGCGCAACGGCGGCGGCACGGGCGCGCCGCGTCACCTTGCGCCGCGGCTTCTGCGCCCGCTTCGGCGCCGCGGTGGTCATGCCGGTGCGGGCGCG
>JBQCFU010000766.1:0-3010 GCA_051958775.1 Pseudolabrys sp. | reverse complement strand
CGACAGGAGGAACGTCGGGTTGAAGTACGGCGGCCCGACGGAGAGCTTGCCCAGGTTGAGCGCCGAGGAGATGAGTGGTGCCATCGTACCGGCGAACACCGTCGCGCAGGCGGTCACGAGCAGGATGTTGTTGAAAAGGAGGAACGACTCCCGCGCGGTGAGCTCGAAGCCGGCCTCCGACTTGAGGAGCGGCGCCCGCCAGGCGTAGAGCGCGAGCGCGCTGCCGATCATGATGATGAGGAACGCGAGGATGAACATGCCGCGCGTCGGGCGTGCCGCGAAGGAATGTACCGAGACGAGCACACCGGAGCGCACCAGGAAGGTGCCTACCAGGCTGAGCGAGAAGGCCAGCACCGCGAGGAGCAGCGTCCAGCTCTTGAAGAGCCCACGCTTCTCGGTCACCGCCAGCGAGTGGATGAGCGCGGTCGCCATGAGCCATGGCATGAAAGACGCGTTCTCCACCGGATCCCAGAACCAGAAGCCGCCCCAGCCGAGTTCGTAATAGGCCCAGTACGAGCCCATGGCGATGCCGAGCGTCAGCGCCATCCACGCGGCAAGCGTCCACGGCCGCACCCAGCGCGCCCAGGCCGCATCGATCCGGCCTTCGATCAGCGCCGCGACCGCAAACGAAAACGCGATCGAGAAGCCGACATAGCCGAGATAAAGCAGCGGCGGATGCACCGCGAGGCCGAAGTCCTGCAGGATCGGATTGAGATCGCGTCCTTCGAACGGCGGATCGGCGATGCGCAGGAACGGATTCGAGGTGAGCAGAATGAAAAGATAGAACGCCACCGCGATCCACGACTGCACCGCGAGCACATCGGCGCGCAGCACGTCGGGCAGTTTGCGGCCGAAAACAGCAACGGCCGCACCAAACAGCGCGAGGATCAGCACCCACAGCAGCATCGAGCCTTCGTGGTTTCCCCACACGCTGGTCATTTTGTAGATCAGCGGCATCAGCGAATGCGAATTCTCGTAGACGTTCACCACCGAGAAGTCGGACGTCACATAGCTCGCCATCAGCGCCGCGAACGACAGCGCGACAAAAGCGAACTGCGCCAGCGCGGTCACCGGCGCGGTCTGCATCAGCGTCGTATCGCGCCAGCGCGCACCGACCATCGGCACCACCGCCTGGAACAAAGCCAGCGCCAGCGCCAGCACCAATGCGTAATGGCCAGCCTCGGGGATCATTTGCGCGGCTCCGCGTTCGCCGCCCCACTCGCCTTCTCGCCTTTGCCTTCATTCTCCTGCCAGCGCCCCTGCTTCTTCAGCGCATCGGCGACTTCGCGCGGCATATAGTTCTCGTCGTGCTTAGCGAGGATGCTGTCGGCCTTGAACGTGTGGCCCGGCTCGATCCGGCCTTCGGCGACCACACCCTGCCCTTCGCGGAACAGGTCCGGGACGATGCCCTGGTAGTTCACCGGAATATCGTTGGCGCCGTCGGTGACGACAAAGCGAATCTGCAGATTGTCGCCGCGCACCAGCGAGCCGTCCTTGACCATGCCGCCAAGGCGGATGCGCGTGCCGGTCTGGATATGCTTCTCGACCACATCGGTCGGCGAGTTGAAGAACACGATGGAGTCGCGCATGGCGTTGAGCACCAGCCCGACGGCCAGCGCCAGCACGGCAAGGCCGCTGCCGATCATCACCAGACGACGCTGCTTGCGGGTCATGACATCAATTCCTGCGCGCACTCAGCCATTGATACCAAGTGCCTTCGCCAATTCATCGACACGGCGCAGCTTGTCCGCGTCGCTAGCCAGCGCACGCCGCGCATCGGCCGCCGCCGCAACCGCCTTGTCGCGCTCGCCCAGCACCACGTAAGCGCGCATCAGCCGCAGCCACCCCTCGACATCGGAACCATCAGTCTTGAGGAGCTCCGCCAGCCGCGACACCATGCCGGACACCATCTCCTGACGCTGTTGCGGCGTCAGTGTGGCGGCAGCCGCCATGTCGTCCGCGCTCGGTCCGGGCTGCGGCGACGATACTGCGGGGCCCGCAACGGGCTTTTGCTCTGGCGCAACTTCAGGCGCGCCGATCCGCGCCAATGCCTCGCGGACGCTGTCGACCCATGGCGCATCGGCCGGCGCACCGGCCAGCATCCCGCGCCAGATCTTCGCGGCTTCGTCGCGCTTGCCGTCCTGTTCCGCCGCAAGACCGAGATAGAACTTGGCCTTAAGCAGTTGCGGATCGAGCACCAGCGCGCGATCGAACGCCTCCCGCGCTTCCGCGGTGACGATGCCGTTCGCCGCCGCGACCTTGGCCTCGCCGAGATCGGCCTGACGGGCCGCGGTTTCGCCGTTCAGCGCCAGCGCACCAGCCCCCCCCTTCACGGCGTCATCATAGCGGCCAAGCCGCAGATAGACCGGCGCCAGCACTTCCCAGCCGCGTCCGTCGTCTGGATTGCGTTCGATATGCGCCTCGACCTGCGACACCAGCGACGCCACCGATTGCGACGCCGAGGGTGCATTGGTGCGGGCGGCGAGCGGCGCGGCCGGCAATTCCGGCGAGCCGAGCGTGGCATAAAGCCCCACTGCGGCAACCGGCAACAGCACCAGCGCTGCGATCGCGGCAACACGGCGGCGGACGGTCGAGCCGGACACCGGCGCCGGTTCCTGGTCGCGATCCGCGGCGCGCAGCAGACGGCGGGAAATCTCGATTCGCGCGGTTTCCGCATCCGCCGGCAGAATCAGGCCACTGGCGGCATCACGATCGATTTCGGCAAGCTGATCGCGATAAACCGCGACATCGTTCCCGGTCGCGGCGGCCCCGCGCCGCCGCCCCAGGGGCCACAGCACGGCAAATACGGCAGCCGCCGTCATCAGCGCGAAAACGAACCAGAGCGTCATGGGCAGGGGTAAAACACGCCGGCCCTGCGCCCGCAACTGAGCTGATGGTCACAAATGCCGGCGCAGCAAAATCGGGAGAAATCAGGATGCCCGGCGCTCGGCCGCGGCGCGCGCCGACGGATCGTGGCGGGTCACTTTGTCGTAGAGCCGTGCCGCCAACG
>JBQCFU010000765.1:0-2967 GCA_051958775.1 Pseudolabrys sp. | reverse complement strand
GCTTGCCGCGCCGCTACAAAACGCGGACGACGCGCCGGGCATCGCATCGGATCTGGCACCGCAGGCGGAGCCGGACGACAGCTTCGACGACGCCGATCTGTTCGAGCCTTTGATCGAAGTCCCCGCCACCGAAGCGGAAGTCCAAGTCGAAGCGCCGTCCCTGCTTCCTGCCGCACCGACTGTAACCGCGGGCGAACTCACTGAGCTATTTTTCACTGCGGAGCCGCATGAGCGCCGCCTGGTGCTCATCCATCTCGACGCCATCGCTGCGACCGATCCGAAGCCGGTCAACGGCGATATCGAGATCGTGCGTCGTCTGGAAGCGAGCGCGCTGCGGCACGACCGCATTGGTTTCGCGCACGAGTTGACCGGCGCGCTCAAGCTCGCCCCGGCCATGGCCCAACGGATCGTCGACGACGACACCGGCGAGCCGCTGCTGGTGGTCGCCCGCATCCTGCGGATGCCGGCTGCGATCCTGCAGCGCATGCTGCTGTTCCTCAATCCGCAGGTCGGCCATTCGGTGCAACGGGTCTACGAACTCGCCGCGCTTTACGACGAGATCAGCGAGCCCGCGGCGCATCATCTGCTGTGGATATGGCAAGAAGCGCAAACACAGGCGCTCGCGTCGTCGCTGCAGCCCACGCTGCACGACACGGTATTGTGGAACGACACCGCCACCAGCGCGCGGCAGGCCGCCACACCGCAGCCGCACAAGACCACGCAAAAGCTCACAACTGACGCGCGCAACCTGCTCACCGATTTTCCGCCGCCATCGCGGATCGGCGTCGGCTAACCACTCCAGGCAACGATGGCTTCTCGCTTGCACCCTCCCTGGAGGGGGAGGGTGAGCGCAACCCCGCGTGTCGAGCTACTCCACCACCGTTTCGAGGAACGAGCGTCCGGCGCGATCCTCGACCTCGACGATCCAGACATCGGGATCGAACTTGATCTCGCGCGCCAATGCCGCTTCCACATCGGCCTCGGTCGCCGGCAATTTGCTGCCGACCGTCGCGGTGAAGGCGCGATCGAGCGGCCGCGCCTCATCGAACGCCGACTGCGGCGCCGGCACGTAAAGCACCGCGGTGCCGTCGAGCCGCGACACCTTGATGAAGATCGAGCCCGCCTCTTCCGCGCCGCGCCGGCGCAGCACGGCGGCCACGCCCTCGCTCTGACAGCGGCGCAGATAGGCAGCGACCCACAGGGCGGATTTCAGGCGCATGACGATCGCATGACACGGCGCTCCAGCCGTGACAACTCATTCGATCATAAGATGCGATCGGCCTATTCGATCGTTCGGCCGGTGACGGTGCCGAGTTCGCGCAGCATCTGGTCGGACAGCTTGCCGGTGACCGGCAGCTTGCGGTCGCGCTCGAACCGCTCGATCGCGGCCTGCGTCTCCGGTCCCATCGCTCCGGTCGGCTTGATCTGGCCGTAGCCGAAATCGGTCAGCGCGCGCTGCACCGCCATCAGCCGGTTCGACCCTTGCGGGGCCGCCGCGGCGGACGGCTGCACCGGCGCGGCCACCGCGGGAATCTCGGCCGGCGGCTTCGGCGTGGAAATCAGATCGCCGATCGGGTCGCCAGCCCGGTCACGACGGCCGGTCGTCTCATGCTTGCGCGCGACCACGGAGGATTTCGTCACCGTCCGCAGCACGTCTTCGGTCGCATCCGGAGTCAAACGAATGCCGGCCGCGTTCGCGAAGTCGCGCAGCGCCATATCGGTCTTCGCGCCCCAGATGCCGTCGACCGCACCGTCATAGAATCCCTTGTGCGACAGTTCGCGCTGCAGATCGGTGATGATGTCGCCACGGTTGCGCGGCGCGGCGGCCGGAGCCGGCGCAGGGACCGGCACCGGGATCGCCGCCGGTGCGGCCACCGGCGCGGGCACCATCATCGGCACGGCATTATTCTGGGCGGCCGGCGCGGCGGCGATGATGCGCGGGCGCGGCGCCGGCGGCTCGGCAACCTGCACGGTCACGCCCTGCGGCTTGCGGCCGAAGATCGGCGCCGGATGCTGACCGGCCTGCATGAACAGCGCGTTCGAGACGATCATCCCGACCGCCAGCACGCTCATGAATGTCGCGACGCTCTGGCGCGGATAATGCATCAGCACGGCAAGCGCCAGGGCACCGGTGCTCGGCCGTTCGGGTTGCGCTTTGGCGGATCGCTTCGTTCGTTTAGGCACGCTTCCTCACTTGCATTTCAGTTGCTTCCGGCACGACGTCCTCAGCGCCGGCACCGACAGGTTGATGATCAGCGCGCTCGGCGCGCAGATGGGTAATTGGGATCGGCGTCACACCGCTGCGGTGCGCCTCGCAATCGAGCGGCAGCCGCACCGTGACGCAGGTGCCCTCGCCGACCTTGCTGCGGATGGCAATGTCGCCGCCATGCAGTTCGACCAGACCCTTGACGATCGACAGGCCGAGTCCCGAACCGGCGTGGCGCCGGTCGTAGGAGGTCTTGGCCTGGAAGAACACTTCGCCGAGCCGCGGCAGGTCGTCATTGCTGATGCCGATGCCGCCATCTTCCACCGCGATGACGATGTGGCGGCGCTCGTGCAGCGCGCTGACCACGATGCGGCCGTCGCGATTGCTGAACTTGATCGCGTTGGAGATCAGGTTGATCAGCACCTGATTGATCGCGCGCTTGTCGGCGATGATGTCGGGCAGCGTCGCCGGCAGGCGCGTCTTCAATTCGACGCCGGCTTCGCGCGCCTTCAGGCTGAGGATGTCGCAGCAGCCGGCAATGACCAAACCCGGCGAAAAACTTTCCGGCACGATCTCGAAATTGCCGGACTCCATCTTCGACATGTCGAGGATGCCGTTGACCACCGCCAGCAGATGCGTGCCGGATTCGTTGATCAGCCGCGCATAGTCGTCGCACTGCGCCGCATCGAGCCGCAATTCGTCGGCCTTCATCAGCATGTCGGAGAAGCCGATGATAGCGTTGAGCGGCGTGCGCAGCTCGT
>JBQCFU010000764.1:0-7884 GCA_051958775.1 Pseudolabrys sp. | reverse complement strand
GTCGTAAACACGGTCCAGCGGCGCCGGCGCCGCCAGCAGGGGGAGGTGATCGGTGCATTTAGACAAAATACGGTCGACGAAATTCGTGTCGATGCGGTCCGGCGAGAACACCGCGTCAGCGATGCCCTGCGGCGGATCCTGATTGTAATCCAGACCGGCGGTGCCGAACGCGAGATCAAGATCGGTGACGACGGAATCGAGCGCAAAGTCCCGCGCAATCGACCAGGCCATATTATGCGCGACGGTCGAGGCGCCGACGCCGCCCTTGGCGCCGACCACCGCCAGAATACGGCCGACCGGCTTCGACGTTTCGGGGGCAAACAAGCCGCACACCGAGCGAACGATATCGAGGGTGCCAACCGGAGCGATCAGATAGTCGCTGACGCCGCGCCGGGTCAGCTCGCGATACAATGCCACGTCGTTGATGCGGCCGATGACCACGACGCGGGTTGTCGCATCGCATACTTCAGCCAGTTGATCGAGCCCTTCAAGGATCCCTTCGGCGCGACCATCCGACTCGATGATGATGACATTCGGCGTCGGCGAATTGCGGTAGGCTTCGGCGGCCGCGGTGGCGCCGCCCATCTGGATCTTGAGATGCACCTTGGCAAGACGCCGGTCCGCGCCCGCCGATTGAACGGCGGCCGCGGTTTCCACGGTGTCGCAAAAAGCCTGGACCGAAACGCGTGGCGCCGGCGCGATGTGATCGTCGGCGGCGATCGGTTCAGATGCTTGCGGCGCAATCGGCGGCGCCGTTTCGGCGAGCTGCTGTGCGTATTTGATCATTTTCCGAGATCGCTGATCTTGCCCTGGTCATAGCGGTCGTAGGTGCCGGCGGGGTTTTCACCCTTGCGGTATTTGTCGAGTGCGACTGAGCGGCGCGCGGCATATGCGGGGCTGTCACCGCGCGGCTGGATGAGGTCGGCCGGATTGTCCACCATCGCGGCGAGGTTGCGCTGTGTCGCGCAGCCGAGATTGTAGTACTCGCGATTTTCCGTGTAGGTCTTCCCGTACACAGGTCCGGTGTCTTTCGGCCATGTGCCGCAGGGGCCGGCTTCCGCAACCAGCTTCGGATAGTTCAGCCGGATCGCCGGCAGTTCAAGATCGCGCTTGGCGAAGGTCGCAACGCGGACGCCGTTTCGTGGAATGCCGGACTGCGAGAAGATCGAATGGATTTCACGCAAGGTGTCATTCGCCGAACGTTTGAGCGTCGGATCGGACGGAACATCGATGATGATGCCGCCGGTGGCCTCGCGTCGCCACGACCGCGCGAAGGCGAGCACGTCGGCGCGCTGTTCCGGCGTCAGCCCGCCGCGGTTGCGGCTGATGAACAGCTCGACCGTCTTGTCGCCCTGTTTCAGCGCAATCGGGTGCCGGTCGCGATAGTCGACCGGCGGCGGTGCCTTGGCATCGTGCTTGTAACAGCCGGCCACGGTCAGCGCGATGCCGATGCAGGCAGCGACACGCAGCAGCGCAGCGATGGCGGGACGGGAAGCAATCATTGGTTCAGTCTCCGGCATGCGCTCAATCCAGATGGAATCCATAGTTGCCGCGATAGGCGCGGCGCGGCTCGGAATCGTCGGCGGCGCCGTAGATGCGGTTGAGGCGGCCGAGCAGCACCGTCGACTGGTCGCTCGGGTCGGCATAGCCATCATCCGGACGGGAGAGCTGCTTTTGCGCCACCGCCTTCACCACATAGGGCGTTACCAGCACGACTAGCTCGGTCTGGTTGTTGATGTAGTCGCGGCTTCGGAACAGTGCGCCCAGCACCGGCAGTTGCATCAGACCGGGCACGCCGTTGATCTGCTGCTTGGTCTGCTCCTGAATCATGCCGGCCATCGCCAGGGTGCCGCCCGACGGAATCTCGACGACCGTGTCGGCGCGGCGGGTGCGGATCGAGGGAATGGTCAGCGTATGGCTCGATCCGGGGACCGCGAGCGTAATCGCGTTCTCGGCCGATAGTTCGGAAACTTCCGTCATCACCTTGAGACTGATGCGGCCGCCCGACATGACGATCGGCGTGAACATCAGGCTGACGCCGAACTTCTTGAAATCGATCTGCGATTGGCAGACTGGTGGCGATTTTGTCGTGTCGCACGACAGGCCGGCAGGAATCGGAAACTCGCCGCCCGCCACGAAAGTCGCGGTTTCCCCGGAAATCGCCGTGAGGTTCGGTTCCGCCAGCGTCCGGATCAGGCCGGCGCGATCCATCGCGCGCAGTGTCGCATTGACGCCGCGGATCGGTGAGCCGCTCAGAGAGGTATCGCTGAGGGGCACGCCGGTCGCGGAGAACGGGTTGGTGGTGTTGAAGTTGACGATATTGCTGCCGTAGCCGACGCTACCGGTCAGGTTGATGCCGAGCTGCTTGACGATATTGCGCTGCACTTCGGCGACGCTGACCTTGAGCATCACCTGATCGCGTCCACGCACGGCGATGCCGTTCACGACCTTGCCTTCGCCGGCAAGGCGTTGGGCCAGATCGAAAGCCTGCTGGGAATCTCCGGCATTGGCGGCGACGCCCGACAGCATCACGCTGTCGTTGATCCCGTCGACGCGAATATCGGAATCCGGCAGTGAGTTGCGCAGCGCCGCGCGAATGCCGTTGAGATCGCGCGTCACCGCGATATCGAAGCCGGCGATCTGACGGCCGTTGGCGTCGAAGAAGAAGATGTTGGTCTGCCCGACCTTAACGCCGATGATATAAGCGCGTCGCGTCGAACGAACCACCGCATTGGCGGTGGTCGGATCGGCGACAAGGACGTCCTTGACGTCGGCCGGCAGATCGATCGCAACCGACTTGCCGATGCCGAGCGAAACCGCACGCGAGGTCGAATCGGCGGCGGCAACCGTGATGGTGCTGCTGGCCTGCGGATCGGCGGCCGATGCCGGCGGCAGCGGGGCGAGCGCGGCTGTCATCGCAACAGCGATGACCGCGACCGTGCGCAGTAGATTGCTTGTCCCCATCGCGTTCCCCTTCACTCGATCACGTCTCTCGATCATGTCGCTCAATCATGTCATTCGGCGACATCATAACGGTCATCATTTCGGCATCGTCGGCACGGTCACGCCATACCGGACGACATTGATGCTGGATCGGCCGCTCGGCTCGTCCGCAACCGCCGGCTTGGCGTCGGAATCGGTGATGCTGCGGAGCGCCAGCGACAGAATCCCAAGCTGACGTGCCATTGCCAGCGTTTCGGCCTGGCCCGGTGTCAGTTCAAGCGTCGCGGTCTTGCCGACTACGACTTTCTGTCCGTTCTTTTCCTCGACGTTCTGGTCGATCGCCAGAACTCGCACATTACTGAGGATGGTTTCGCTCGGCCGGGCTTCATTGGTGGCCGGATCGCGCTCGCGCCGCGACAGGATCACGTCGACGCGGTCGTTCGGCAGGATGAATCCGCCGGCGCCGTTTTCGGGCGAAATTTCCGTCGACACCGCGCGCATGCCTTGCGGCAGGATCGCCGCCATGAAACCGGAGCCTTTGGCTTTGACCAGCTTTGAGTCCCGGATCGGCTCGCCGGAGACGAATGGCGCGCGTGCAATCGAGCCCGCGAGGGTTTCGATCGCGTCCGGGCGTTCCTTCTTCGTGATGAAGTTGCCGTTGTTGGCGGATGTGGGCCAGGCCTGCCAGGCGATATCGCCGGCGGCAACGACCGAACCGAGACCGATGTCGGTCTTGGCGACGAGAATATCGACTGTGTCGAGTTTGGCGGCCGGTTCGTTGACCGCCGGCGCAGGAGCCGGCGGTTCCGAGCCGCCACCGGCGAGAATCGCTGCCAAGCCACCGGCGGCGATCGCAACACCCAACACAACAAGACGCGCGGCTTTCATAACGCGGTCACTCTCTACAAACAGCGGCACGGCGCCGCTCAACCCAGATGGCGGCCGCACCTGCCGCGCGCAGGGATTTCAACACTCAAAGGTCAAGGTATGGTTAAGCGCGCGTATCCAAATCGAGTTAATGATCGGTTGGCGCGTGAATGCTGCCCGAGCGCGATCGTGCGGCGAACCGCTGGTTTTTCTCGAGGGGATGCGCTGACCGGAGGTCAGGACGCCGGGATCATCCAGGCGGTGTGCGGATAAACCGCAAGCGCGGCGGCTGCGAGCGCGATCCCATAAGGGATGCCGCCATTCTGGTCGTGCAGGCGTTGTGCCCAGCCCTGACGTGCCAGCAGCGCCGGAAGCGGCCAGTTGCGCCATTGTAGCAGCAGCAAGGTCAGCGCGCCGCCGAACAGTGAGGCATAGAGCACATAGTCGAGCAGATGAGGGAAGCCGAACCAAAGCGCCGTGGCCGCCGCGAGCTTTGCGTCTCCGCCGCCGATCCAGCCGCAGGCAAAGAACACGAAGGCGACGACGAGGACGAGTCCGCCTGCGACGAGATGCCAACCGAATTCGGTCGGACTCATGCCGCTGATCAGGGCCAGCGCGCAGAAGCTGGCTGTCAGCAACAGCGAGACGCGATTGGAGATGGTCATGGTGAGGAGATCGCTCGAGGCCGCAAAAGCCATCAGCGCTGGAAACAATGTGAGCTGCACAGCTTGAACGAGCATGGCTCCTCGCTCGGACCGGATGTGCCGGTTTCTGCCCAGTGGTGTGCGCCTGGAAGGTTAAGCGGCGCTTAACCTCCGTTCGCACAAGGCTTAAAAGCAAAGGCTCAAAAGCAAAAGGCTCCGGACAACTGCCGGAGCCTTTGTATGACTTAACGCCGGCGCCGGTCTTACTGCAGCGCAGCCTTCACCTTGCTGAACGTGGTGTTCAGGTTGGTGCCGATACCCTGCACAACGGCGATGATTGCGACGGAAATGCCGGCGGCGATCAGGCCGTATTCGATGGCGGTGGCGCCCGCCTCATCCTTCACGAAACGCACGAGGACATTCTTCATCGGTAACTCCATAGATCCACACGTAGCTGTCTGAGCGGGCCGTTTGCCCGGTTTGTTCCGGTGCCCCCGACAGCCGCCAACCTAGCAATGAGGTCTTGCGTGCTCGTTAAGGTGATCGCAGAAAAATAGGGGTATCTCCCACTTCTATATTGTAGTTAATAAGTTGTTTATTGCGTATATATTGGTTAATTGTGTACTTATGTCGTCGTAATCGGAAATATACTTGAGTATAACGGAATAAATATTATTTCATATGAAAATTGATCTGTATTTTATCGTTGACCATTGAATATCGAATGCAATTATCCGGCGATTACTAACCCTCCGGCCACCCGGATTCCCCTGATCGGAACCAAGTTCATGGCCGATCATCGGTCGTGATGCTTAACGGTTGGTCGCAGCGGCGGCGTGGCGCTTCCGGGCAAAAGGATGGCGACGGCCGGCCAAATGCTGCCGGGGAACGCTGCGTCGTTAAGGCTTGCCGGCCGGGCGCGCGATTTCATCCCTGATTCATCATTTTGCGGTCAACTGATGCCGGTCGCGGTTGAGCCGCGGAGCGTGTGTTGTGTCGCGTTTGCGTGCTGGAGTGTCTGATGCCGGCTGTTCGTCCGCGCCGTAAGAAGATCGTGCTTGCCGTCGCCTTGATGGCGATGCTTGCCGGATCTGCTGGGTCTTCCATTGCGGCCGACACGGTTGTTGTGGCTGTTGATCAGGCCCAACTGATGCGCGTGCCCGAGCGCACCGCCACCATCATTGTGGGAAATCCGCTGATCGCCGATGTGTCGCTCCAGACCGGCGGTGTGCTGGTCGTCACCGGCAAAGGCTATGGCACTACCAATTTCCTCGCACTGGATCGTTCCGGCAATACCCTGAGCAATCAGCAGATCGTGGTGAAATCGCCGGGGGACAACGTGGCTGTCTTCTACGGGACGGCGCGGCAGAGCTATAGCTGTGAGCCGCTGTGCGAACCGCGCGTGATGCTGGGCGACAATAAAGACTTCTTCAACAATGCCCTGCAGCAGACAGCGGCACGGAACGGTTCGGCCGCCACGGGCGGCGGCACCGGCGGGCCTGGAGGGTCTTCCGGCGGTGCGCGATAGGCGGGGGGGCGGCTGGCTTCCGGCCTTTCATGGTTAGCAATTCCTTGCCGTATCGCTCCGGCCGTCGGTGAGCCTGGCAACAAATCGACAACGCCTGTTTGATAAAGCTTGACCCGCGCGCACGGGCATTGGCGCGCCAGGGCATAAGACCATGTTCGACGCGTTGAAAGCGCACGTCATCAGCGGTGGATGTCGTCTGCTGTCGCGATCACCGCTACGCCGGTTCATCAAACATCAGGACGGCACAAGCGCTGTCGAGTTTGCGCTGGTTGCGCTTCCGTTCATCGCGCTGATGTTTGCCATCATCGAAACGGCGCTCGTATTCTTCGCCGGACAGACGCTGGAAGCTGCTGCCGCGAATGCTTCCCGTTTGATCCTCACCGGACAGGCGCAGACGAAGGGCTTGAGCGCGACCACGTTCAAGGCTCAGGTCTGTGCGCAACTGACTGCGCTGTTCGACTGCGCGGGCGGTATTTATGTCGATGTGAAGACTTATACGAATTTTGCTTCGGCCGACACGAGCAATCCGGTCAATAGCGGCAACTTCGATACGTCAGCGTTGGCCTACACACCGGGCGGCCCAGGCGATATCGTCGTGATGAAGCTCTATTATCAGATGCCGATTTACGTAACGCTCTGGAATTCCGGAATCGCCAACCTCAATGGCAGTCAGAGATTGCTGGTCGCAACTGCGGCGTTTCGCAATGAGCCCTACAAATGATCATGCTGGATCGCATCAAAGTGTCATTCGTGCGCCGCGTGCGTGAATTCCGGCTTGTTCGCGATGTTCGCGGTGTTTCAGCCGTTGAATTTGCGCTGGTGCTGCCGCTCATGATTGCGCTGTATCTCGGGCTGACCGAGCTTTCGCAGGCTATTGCCATTGATCGCAAGCTGTCCTTGACCGCGCGTGCACTGAGCGATCTTGCATCTCAGGCGCCGTCGACCATCAGCAATGCGGATATGACGAATATTCTCAATGCGAGCACGACCGTGATGGCGCCGTATTCGACGGTGCCGCTCGCCATCACCGTGTCGGCGATCAATATCGATGCCAGCGGCAAGGCGACAATCGGCTGGAGCGATACGCGTGGCGGCACGGCGCGGGCAGTGGGCTCGAGCGTCACTCTGCCGTCAGCGCTGGCGACGCCGAACTCGCAACTGATTTTTTCCGAGGTGAGTTACGGTTACACGCCGGCGGTGGGTTATACCATCACCGGCACACTCACCATGACGGACAAGATGTACATGACGCCACGCGTCAACAACATCAGTCGGACGTCGTAGCTTTCTGCGAGAATTCGGGGATCGGCAGCGCGGTTGAGAGCTTGATCTTCTCCATCGCGAAGCGCGAAGTGACGTTCTTCAGCGGCACCGTGGCGATCAGCTTTTTGTAGAACGCGTCATAGCCGGCGATGTCGGGAACGACGACGCGCAACATATAGTCGACGTCGCCGGCCATCCGGTAGAACTCCATCACCTCGGGCATCGCTTCGACCGTATCGGCGAAGCGCTCAAGCCAGTCGTTGGAATGGTCGCCGGTCTCGATCGAGACGAACACCGTGACACCCAAACCGATCTTCTCCGCGTCGACGATAGCGACGCGGCGCTGAATCACGCCATCGGCCTCGAGACGTTGCAGGCGCTTCCAGCACGGCGTCGACGACAGGCCGACCCGCTGCCCGATCTCGGCGACTGACAGCGACGCATCCTGCTGAACGACGGCGAGGATCTTGCGATCGATGGCATCCATGCTCGTAAACCTCAAAAATTTGGGAGGAAGTTACTGCTTCTGAGTGCAGATAGAGATAAATTTTCTTTTTTGTACCACGATATTGTCTTTACAAAGAAAAATATTCTATTTCAAGGGGAAAGTTTTGATCGAGGTAGGTGCCATGACCCGTT
>JBQCFU010000763.1:0-2116 GCA_051958775.1 Pseudolabrys sp. | reverse complement strand
GCTCATGTCGGCATGTTGCGCTTGCTCGAGCGCGAGCAGCGTCGTGCCGACAAAGATGGTGAAAAGAACGAAACCGGCCGGATCCGCCCGCCACGGCAGCCGTTCGCCGCGCGCTTGCGGCAGCCGCATCGTCAGCGCACGCGCAAGGAGACCGATCGGCACGTTGACGAGAAAAATCGACTGCCAGCCGAAATGCTCGGTGAGATAACCGCCGGCGACCGGCCCGAAGGAATTGGCCGAAACCGCAATGGTCGCGATATAGCCCTGGTAACGCGCACGTTCACGCGGCGGGATCGCTTCGCCGATGAGCGCCTGAGACAGCGTCATCAACCCGCCTCCGCCCAGACCTTGCAGCACGCGCGCCGCGGTGAGCCACAGGATGGTCGACGACATCGCACACAAGACGGAGGCGACGATGAAAACGACGAGCGCGACATACATCATGCGGCGTCGGCCGAACGAATCGCCGAGGCGTCCATAGATCGGCGCGGCCACCGTCGCCGCGATCAGATAGGACACCACCACCCAGGAGGCACGCTGAACGTCCCCGGTCGCCGCCGCGATCGCCGGCAGCGCCGTGGCAATGATGGTCTGGTCGACCACCGCCAGGAACATCGGCAGCATGAGGGACGGAAAGACGCTCAGGAAATGTGGCGGCTTCTCGCCCTCGGTACAGGCTGGTTTCTGGTTGCTATCCAGCCCGTGTGGCAATGGCACATATCCCTGCATTCGATTCCGGCGAAGCCGGCGCGCTGATCTATCAGTGCATCATCAGCGCCAGCAATGCCGGGTTTGCGACCCTCCCATGCTGCCCCTCGCCCCGTTCATGATTTGAACTTTTCCGGCCTTCGGGCGTAAGGAGGCATATGCTTGTCTACATCCAGATCCTCCGCTTCGCGGCCGCGTTGGCGGTGGTGGCATTCCACGCCTGGGGCATCGCACCGCGCGTCATCACGGTTCCCGCGGACACGCCGACGCTCGGACTGTGGCAGGCGGGCCAGGGCGTCGATCTGTTTTTCGTGATCTCCGGTTTCATCATTTACTACGCCACCACCGCTCATGCCGCGCGCGGCAAGCCGTTGGCACCGGCCGCGTTCCTGCGCCGCCGGGTCGAGCGCATCGTGCCGCTGTATTTTTTCGCGATCGCCATCGTGACACTGCTGGCACTCGTGCTGCCGGAAATCTTCGATACGCCCGGCTGGTACACGCCGAACCATGTCCTGAAATCCCTGGCTTTCATCTCCTTCACCGACGGTGAGATGCCGGTGGTTTTCGTCGGCTGGTCGCTCGAATACGAGATGTACTTCTATCTGGTGGTGGCGCTGCTGATGGCGCTCACGCAACATGTCTGGCGCAACATCGTGCTCCTGTTCTCCGCGCTGGCGATCATCGGTCAAATACCCGGCGTCGCCTCAACGCTCGGTCACTACGGCTTCTTCACCGATTCTCTGATCCTGGAATTCATCTTCGGCGTGATGGTCGGCGTCGTGTTCGTGCACGGCCGACGCGCGAACGACGTCAACGGTCGGATCATGCTGTTTGCCGCCACCGCCGCGGTGGTGGTGCTGGCCGTCACCGACACCTCCAACCGCGCGCTGGTGTTCGGCCTGCCCTCGGCGGCGCTCGTCGCGGCCGCGGCATGGATCAACCGGAAACGCACAGCGGCGACCTGGCCCGAACGCGCGCTGGAGCGGCTGGGCGATGCCTCGTTCTCGATCTATCTGGCGCAGGTGAACACGGTGATCTTCGCCGCGCAGGCGGTGGCCTACATGATCCCGACGATCCATCCGCTGCTGCTGGTGGCGGCCACCAGCGTCATCGTGGTTGCGGCAGGGCTCGCCCTCAACATTGCCGTCGAACGGCCGTTGCTCAAAGTGTGTCGCAATATCGGGCGCGATGCCGCTGCATCGCGTCGGCCGATGCTCACGCAGGCGTAATGCACACAAGCGTCACTGGAACGCGACGCCGATATGATGCGACCCGGTCCAGATGACGCGGCTGTCGAAACGCGAGTGATCCGAATCCATCACCAGCACGAATTCGCGCGGAATACCGACCGGATATTCGAGTTCACGACAGGCTCCGCCGGCGGACAGATTGCGGACCAGGCAACTCA
>JBQCFU010000762.1:0-2067 GCA_051958775.1 Pseudolabrys sp. | reverse complement strand
ATGCACGCTTAGAGATTGGCGTCCTCGAACGCCTGCACCCACATGGCGCAGGTGCCGGAGCGCACGATGTCGGCGCGGGTGAATTCGATCACCGGCCCGGGCAGCAGTTGCGACTTGAGCAGATGCAGCGCCGTGCGCAGGCCGCTCGCTTCTTCCAGGTCGCACTGGCTGACGTCGCCGTTGATGACGACGGTGCAGTTCTCGCCGATGCGGGTGAGGAAGGTCTTGATCTCGGCGCGCGTCGCGTTCTGCGCCTCGTCGAACAGAATGAAGGCATTCTTCCACGAGCGGCCGCGCATCACCTCGAACGGCACCAGTTCGATGTCGCCATTCTTGAGCGCGATCTCGAACGCCGCCTTGCCGATGCGATCCTTGATCGCTTCCGCAAGCGGCGCGGCCCACGGCATGAATTTGTCCTCGATGCTGCCGGGGAAGAAGCCGAGCGAACGGCCGCACGGCACGTTCGGCCGCGTCAGGATGATCTTGTCGATGCAGCGATGGCGCAGCAGATCGGCCGCGTGGGTCGCCGCGATCCAGGTCTTGCCGGTGCCGGCGGGGCCGAGCACGATCACCTGCTCGCTCTTGCGCAACGCCTCGAGATACTCCGCCTGGGTCGGGTTCAGCGCCTTGATCGGCGGCAGCGCACGCTCCGTCTCGAATTTCGTGCCCTGCAGGTCGATGATTTCAGCGGAGTACCGTTCGTGGCTGCGCTCATGGTTGCGTTCGTGGCGGCGTCGCTTTCTGGCAAGGCTTTTACCCAAGGCTGACTCCTTCTTTGTGACCGGCATTCAGAGCGTTTTCCGGGGACGAGGGACCGGGTTCGCCACAGAAAACGCGACAGACGAGGAGACCGAAAGAAACTCCGCCGAAAAGCAAAACGCGCCCCAAGATCGTGTCTTGGCGGCGCGGGCGGAGCAGTCAGAGATGAGGGTATCGAGAGGCGGCGGCAGCTTCTGCATTCGTGGCCTTGTTGGTCCCGAACGACCTAGCCGCGCTATCTTCCGTAGTAGACGGGTCGCCATTGATTGAGAGTATAGTTGATTCGAGTGACAATCTGACGAACATTTTTGCAACGCATCGAGAATTAATATGGCGGCAACGGAACGGCGAACCAGTCTTACCTGCGCAGTCACCGGCAATCTGACGCGGCCGGAAATGAATCCGGCGCTGCCGATCACGCCGGAGCAGATCGCCAATGACTGCCTTGCCGCGGCCGATGCCGGTGCTGCCATCGTTCATATCCATGTGCGTGAACCCGACGGGCGGCCGTCGATGGAACTGGCGTATTATCGTGAGGTGATCGAGCGCATTCGCGCGAAGAACACGGCGCTGATCCTCAATCTCACCACCGGTCCCGGCGGCCGGTTCCAGCCCAGCGATGACGATCCGGCCAAGCCCGGCCCGCGCACCAATTTCCTGCCGCCGCACAAGCGCGTCGAACACATCGTCGCCCTGAAGCCGGAGATTGCCACGCTCGATCTCAACACCATGACCTTCGGCCAGGAAGTGGTGATCAACATCCCGCCGAATGTGCGCAAGATGGCAGCAGCGATCTATGACAGCGGTGTGAAACCGGAGATCGAATTGTTCGACACCGGCGACATCGAACTGTGCCGCGATCTGTTCGCCGACGGCACGCTGCGCATGCCGGCGATGGCGTCGCTGGTGCACGGCACGAAATACGGCATGCCGTCGACACCGGAGACCATGGCGTTCGTGAAGTCGCGCCTGCCCGCCGGTCTGGAATGGACCGGCTTCGGCGTCGGCCGCATGGCGTTTCCGATGCTGGTGCAGTCATGGCTGCTCGGCGGCCACATCCGCATCGGCATGGAAGACACGGTGCACATCGGCAAGGGCCAGCTCACCAGCGGCAACGCCGAGTTGGTGGAGAAAGCGCGCTGGCTGGTCGAGAAGCTCGGCGCCACGCTGGCGTCATCCGACGAAGCGCGCGAGATGCTGTCGCTGAAGCGATAGGCACGCAGCAGTGTTTCTCTTTTTCGTGGGCGGCAGCGGACTCCCCTGCGCGCTCGTTGCACGACTTCCTTCCATGCGAGGAAGCAAGACATG
>JBQCFU010000761.1:0-5863 GCA_051958775.1 Pseudolabrys sp. | reverse complement strand
GCCGATCGCGACCTTGCCGTCCGGCACTGACAGCGCGCCGTATTTTGCCGCATTGGTGCCCATTTCGTGCAAGGCCAGCCCTAGGCTTTGCGCCGCCTCGGGCTTCACCGTGACATCCGGCCCCTCCAGCGCCACGCGATCGCCACCGAGATAATGACCGACCTGGGAGCGGATCAATTCCTCAAGCGATACACCGTGCCAGCTCTGCTGCACCAGCAGGTCATGGGATGCCGCGAGCGCATGCAACCGTGCGCTGAACTGCGTCACGAAATCGTCGACAGACCGGGTATGGGTCGCCGTTTGCCGGGCCATCGCCTGGATCACCGCCAGCAGATTTTTCGACCGGTGCGTGAGTTCGCGCATCAGCAGCCGGAGATGGCCTTCCGCTTCCCGGCGGGCCGTCACATCGACCGCCGCGGCCGCAAGTCCGATGATCTGGCGCTCCGCATTGCGGACCGGCTCGATATGCAGTTCGTACCAGCGGGACGCCCCGTCGCGGCCGATCGCCAGTTCTTGCGTGACCGATTGTCCGGTATCAAGCACGGCGCGCTTGAGCGCCATCACCTGTCCGCGGCTGTCGACGGGAAGCACCGTTTCGTCGCTCTTGCCAATGATCTCGTCGACGGATTTGCCGAACAGCGGATTGCTGATCGCCGTGTAACGCAGTTTTTCATCCTGCGCGAACACGGTCACATGAGACCCCTGCAATGCCGTCTCATAGCGGCCGAGCATTGCCCGCGCCGCGGCCAGTTCTCGCCCCTGCTTGGCAAGGCGCGCCTCGAGCCCACGGCCCGTCAGAGGGCGGGGCGCTCGCGGCAGGCTGGTGGCATTCTTCTCGGACAAGCCTTCACCCCCGCATTGGAATTCCCCCGGTGTCGTTGCACCGGAACTGGAGCAACGCGATACGGAGCTATCAGTTGCGTCGCCCCACCCCGCAGGCTTCACGAGGTTGTGGGGAACTTCTGCGCGGGAGCGCAGTTAACCCGATGACCGGCCGCTTCCCCCCTCCCCCTCGTGCTCGGCCGGCCAATTCGGGCGCAGTCGGCCTGTTATTAAAGGGTCGGCTGCGCCTCTTTGTTTGACGCATTGGGCAGTTTCGCACCCTGTGCTCCGGCGCATTCGCCGCTCCCGGTCGCGACAGCGAATCCCGGAACTTTTTCGGCAACGCCGCATTGCCTCCGCAGAATTTCAATTCCGACCAACGCACGAGGTGTAAGCCATGAGTACCCGTTCCAAGATTTCCGCCGCTACCGCCGACGAGATCGCCGCGATCGAGGACCTGATGCAGGATCTTGAAAAGCGCCTGCGCCGACTCGGCGCCGCCGGCAAAAAGGAAGTCGAGGGCGGTGCCAGTGACATCCAGGATTTCGTCAGTGAAGCGCTGGCCGGCATCACCTCGCGGGTCCGCGAGAGTGCCAACACCGTGTCCGACAAGGTGGTCGACGAGGCAAGCCGGATCGGCTCCGATACCGTGAAACGGCTGGCGGCCGAGGTGGATCAGCGTCCGCTGGTGATGCTCGCGGTCGCGGCCGGCATCGGATTTCTGTTCGGCCTGTCACGCCGCTAAATCCCGCCCCGCAGCATCTGGGGCCAGACTATCGGGGGATGTCATGCGGCTGGGCGATCTGACGGGAGCCATCATTGGCGAACTGTTCGGACGGATGCTGTGGCGGGCTGGCGGCGTCGCATTGGCGGCGCTGCTCGGCCTCGTCGCGCTGTATCACCTGACGGTCGCAGCGATGCTCAAGCTTGAAATGCTCTATACGCCGGTTGAGGCGCGCCTTTGGGTCGGGATCGTCTATGCTGTGATTGGACTGGTGATCGTCGGCACGTTGTGGGCCACGCGCCGCAAGCGCACCGCGCAGCGTGAACAGATCGCCGGCTTCCTCAATGCACCCGGCAACGCCCAAATCGCCATGTTGCTGGAAGCAGCCATGATCGGCTTCATGGCCGGCAAGAAATCCCCGATCCCCTGACCCAGTCCTCTCCGAAATAAAAAAACGCCGCGCAGTGCGCGGCGTTTTTGTTTGCGAGAGCACCCTGCTCAGGACGCGCGGCGCTCGCGCCGCTTGGCATTGCGTTCGAAGAACAGCGCCTGGCTCAGCACCGCCGACACGGTCGACGGCTGGAACGGCTTGGCGATCAAAAACGCTGGCTCCGGCCGCTCGCCGGTCAGGAAGCGCTCCGGGTAGGCGGTGATGAAGATGACCGGCACCTCAAAGCTGCGAAGCAATTCATTGACCGCATCGAGACCCGAACTGCCGTCGGCCAACTGGATGTCGGCGAGGATCAGGCCGGGCTGCTTGGTCTTGGCCAACGCCACCGCCTCGCTGTGGGTGCGGGCAACACCGATGACGTTGTGGCCGAGATTTTCCACCAGGCCCTCGAGATCGAGCGCGATAAAGGTCTCGTCCTCGATGATCAGCACGTCGGTGGCGATCTCCGCCGCCAGCTCCTGGCCCGATTCCTCGACCAGCCGGCGCAGAGTCGGCACGTCGATATCGAGGACCTTGGCCGCGTCGTCCTCGGACATACCCTCCAGCGCCACCAGCAGGAACGCCTGGCGCGGCTTCGGGGTGATCTGAGACAACCTTGCCTCGGCCGGCATGTTCGAAGGGGCCGGCTGGGTCCCCTCGTTGGCCGAGACCGAATTCCAGATTTTTGTGAAAACTTTATAGAGGGCAACCCGGGTGGAGGCGTCCCGCTGGAGCACCTTGGGATCGCTGATCAGCGCCTCCAGGGTGGCGGCCACATAGGCGTCGCCGGATTGCTGGCTGCCGGCCAGCGCGCGGGCATAGCGGCGCAGATACGGCAGATGCTGGGCTATCGCTTGAGACGTCGACAAATATCCCTCCCGATTGAAAAACCCCAAGAAACCGCCGGGCGGCCGGGGTCGAAGACGGTGGTCCCGGGACCGGAACCTGGACCAATAACCCGTAGTCCACAAAAAAGTTCCATGCACCTGGAACCTTCGGCCATTTCAAGTGTTCTGCCCGGGAGCTCAGGCATTTGTGCGGCCGCGGCTCGGCTGGGGGATTGAGATCGACAATGACAGACCCAAAGAGATCAGCAACCGGACAACCCATGCAAGGCGCAATCGACCAGAAGAAGCCCAGCGCGAAGCTCAGCCGGGAAATTCAGGCCAAGCTCGGGCAGCAGCTTCGCGCTGTGTACGACGATGTGGTGAATCAGGGCGTGCCGGACCGTTTCGCGGCACTACTCGACCAACTCGACAAGTCGGACAAAGGAAACTCGTGATGGATCCCGCCGTTCGCCAAGCTGTGCTGAACGCGATCCCGAGTCTTCGCGCGTTCGCCATTTCACTCTGCGGCAATGTCGATCGTGCCGACGACCTTGTGCAGGAAACCATGTTGCGCGCGCTCGCCAACATCCATTCCTTCCAGCCGGGCACCAATATGTCCGCCTGGCTGTTCACGATCCTCCGCAACCACTTCCGTTCGGAGTATCGCAAACGCCGCCGCGAGGTCGAAGACACCGATGGCAGTTATGCGGAAAGTCTGAAGTCGCACCCGGAGCAAGTGGGCCGCGTCGAGTTCTCGGAATTCCGCGAGGCACTCGCCAAACTCCCGCCCGATCAGCGTGAAGCGCTGATCCTGGTCGGTGCTTCCGGCTTCTCCTACGAGGAGGCAGCCAATATCTGCGGCTGCGCCGTCGGCACCATCAAGTCGCGCGTCAACCGCGCGCGGACTCGTCTGGCCGAACTGATGTCGATCGACAATGTCGACGAGATCGGCCCCGACCATACGACGCGCGCGGTGCTGGCTGGCGGAGACCGCTAACGTGCTTTCGCCGACGGGCGACGGGGCGCCTCATCAGTCAAATGATGACGCGTCCCGACACGCCTCCCCCGCTCAGCATCATGTGTCGGGCTTCACGCGCTTTGCGCGGGCGATCTCGCACTTCGCCGGACACCCTGCGACATTTTTCGCCGCCGTCGCGATCGTTGTCGTCTGGGCTGTGACCGGGCCGGTGTTCGGCTATTCGGATGCCTGGCAGCTCGTCATCAATACCGGCACCACGATCATCACCTTCCTCATGGTGTTCTTGATCCAGAGTTCGCAAAACCGCGATTCCATGGAAATCCAGTTGAAGCTGTCGGAGTTGGTGCTGGCGGTGCGCGGTGCCAATGACCGCATCGCCGCGATCGAGGATCTGTCGGACAAAGAGCTCGAAGAACTGCACAAGGAAAGCCATGCGCGGGCCGAGGCGGCCTGCCAGGCTATCGAAAAGCGGAAAGAATCACGGCAAAAGGGGCCGTAAACTGTTCGCGAACCACACTCGCCAGAAATTCGCCGCAAAGCGGGAACCTTCGGGTAGTGTTGTCGTTATCGAGCCGTGTTGGATCACAACTGAAGCACAGCGGGAGCAAACCATGAAAAAGATTCTTCTTGTCGCAGCCGCAGCCCTGACGCTCGCAGGCTGTCAGACTGAGCGGCAGGACCGCGCGATGGGCGGCGCCCTGATCGGCGGCGGCGCTGGCGCGCTGATCGGCGGCCTGGCCACCGGTACGGCGGGCGGCGCTCTCGCCGGCGCAGCGATCGGCGGCGTTGGCGGCGCCATCATCGGCGACGCGACCACCCCGCGGCGCTGCCGCTATGTGGACCGTTACGGCCGCACCCGCTGGTATCGCTGCTAAGCGACAGAGTGACGCATCGGGCACCGTCCCTGACGGATGGCCCGTGAACGATCCGAAGGCCCGTGCTCACGCGCGGGCCTTCGTCGTTCCGACGCATGCATCGAAATCCGCATGCATCGAAATCGTTGCGTGATCGGAAACCGTGCGGCACGATGACATCCCGCCCTGCTTTCGAGAATTCCCATCATGGCCAAACGTAAAACCGCCGCCCGCGGCGTCCGTAAAGCTGCCCGCAAGACTGCGACCCGCAAGCCAGCCGCACGCAAGACCGCAAAGCGCCCGGCAGCCCGCCTCGCCGCCATCGCCGAGGATCGGCGCACACCTGCGCAGCAGGCCCTGGTCGATGCGATCAGCTCCGGGCCGCGCGGCCGCTTCAACAACAGCGGACCATTTGCCATCTGGCTGCATGCACCGGCCTTCGGCATGCCAGCGCAGGCGCTCGGCGGCTTCGCCCGTCTCGAGACCGGCGTACCTTCGCGTCTTTCCGAATTCGCGATCCTGGTGACGGCGCGGCTGTGGCGTTCGCACTATGAGTGGTTCGTGCACGCGCCGATCGCCGAAAAGGCCGGCGTCAAGGCCAGGACCATCGCCGATCTGCGCGCCGGCCGCGCACCGCGTGGCACCGCCAAGGACGAGCGCGCGGTCTACGATTTCATCGTCGAACTGTACAAGACGCGCCGGGTCGGCGACCGCAACTACAAGCGCGTCCACGACCTCCTCGGTGAGAAAGCCACCGTCGAACTGGTCGGCATCCTCGGCTATTACGTGATGGTCGCGATGTCGCTCAACGTCTTCCGGATGCTGCCGCCGGACGAGGCCGAACAGCCCGTAGGCCCCGCGAAGTATTGTCCCCCCAAAAAGTCAGGTCGACGCCGGATACTGACGGATCAGGCGGTTCTGCCGGAACAGGCTCGTGGCGAAGTCCGCGAACTTGGTCGGGTGGAAGCCGCGCGCACGATTGCGCTTGCCGATCAGGAACAAGAGCCGCTGCTGATCCACCAGTCGGCGATACACTTCGGCGACCGGCAGCCGCGGATCCCACACATCGATCGCTTCGCCGCCGATGCCGTTGACCTCGACGATCGAGAAGCCCTCGCCACGCGCGAGCGCGTCGACGGTCTCGAACCGCAGATCAAACCGGCCGTAGTGGAATTCGGTCATGCTGCCGGCGATGCCGTCGATGCGGCGTTCCATCTCCGCGGTGAT
>JBQCFU010000760.1:0-3701 GCA_051958775.1 Pseudolabrys sp. | reverse complement strand
GCTCTGCCGCGCGGCGACGATGCGTTCCGGCTCGCCGTCGATCGCGCGCTGGCCGAACTTTACCGCTCCGGTCGCGTGCGGCACCTGCTGACCAGGACGTTCGGCGAGCGGCGTGACGACATGCTCGACGCGTTGATCGTCATCAATTCCTTCCCCGAGCGATAGCATGGCCAAGACAGCCAAGAGTACGAAGAGCGCCAGGTCCGCGCGATCGAAAGCGGCGGCATCTGCAAAGCGGAAGCGCCAAGCGGCGGCCGCCGACGCATCGACCCTCACCACTGGTGAAGCGACCGTGGCGGCGCTCCTCGCCAACGGCATGAACACGCTCTATGCCCTGCCGGGCGTCCACAACGATCACTTCTTCGACGCCGTGCAGCGCGCCGGCGAAGCGATCCGCACCGTGCACACCCGTCACGAACAGGGCGCGGCCTATATGGCGCTCGGCGCCGCGCTCGCGACCGGCAAGCCGCAGCCTTATGCCGTGGTGCCCGGCCCGGGCCTGCTCAATTCCGGCGCGGCGCTGCTCACCGCCTACGGCATGAACGCGCCGGTGCTCGGCCTCGTCGGCCAAATTCCCGATGCCACCATCGGCAAGGCGCACGGTCATCTGCACGAGATCACCGACCAGGCCGGCATCGTCGCACGGCTCGCCGATTTTTCCGACTACATCAAAGGGCCAGCCGAGGCTGCGCCGCTCGTCAACAAGGCACTGCGGTCGATGCTTCATGGCAAGCGGCCCGGCCCCGCCGTGCTCGAATGCGCCATCGATGTCTGGGGCAAGAAAGGCCCAGTCGCCCCAATCGCCACGCTCTTGCCGCCCCGCCCCCGTCCGATCGACGAGGACGCGCTACGCAAGACGGCCCGCATTCTCGGCGCCGGCAAGCGCATCCTGATCGTCGCCGGCGGCGGCGCGCTCGACGCGTCCGCGGAAGTCACAGCCCTGTCGGAAGCGTTGCAGGCGCCGGTGCTGGCCTATCGGCGTGGCCGCGGCATCCTCGATGGCCGCAGTCCGTTCAGCGTCACGCTGCCGCTCGGTCATGAACTGTGGGCCGAGGCCGACGTGGTGCTCGGCATTGGTACGCGCATGCTGATGCCGGTGCGCGAATGGGGCGTGGATCGCGATCTCAAGATCGTGCGCATTGACACCAATCCGGAAGAGACCTCTCGCCTCGTCCGCCCCAGCGCCGCGGTGATCGGCGATGCCGCCGAGGTCGTGCAAAAGCTGCTCGATATCCTGCCGCGCTTCAACCAGAAGCGCGCCTCGCGCCGCGCCGAGATGGAAGAACGGCAGGCACGCATGGCGGAGCGGCTGCGCAAGATCGCGCCGCAGCTTGCTTTCGTCGATGCGATCCGCACCGCGCTGCCCGAAGACGGCATCTACGTGGATGAAGTCACGCAGATCGGCTTTGCCGCGCGGCTCGGTTTCCCCGTCTACAAGCCGCGCACATTCCTCTCGCCCGGCTATCAGGACAATCTCGGCTGGGGCTTCGCCACCGCGCTCGGCGCGCAGGATGCGCGGCGCGACGTGCCGGTCGTCTCGATCAACGGCGACGGCGGCTTCATGTACACCGCCAACGAGCTGGCGACCGCGATCCGCCATCGCATCCCCCTCACCGCCGTGGTGTTCGCCGACGGTGCGTTCGGCAATGTGCGGCGGATCCAGGAAGAACAGTTCGGCAACCGGCTGATCGCCTGCGATCTTGCCAATCCGGACTTCGTGAAATTCGCCGAGAGCTTCGGAGCGGTGGGTCGACGCGTGCGCGATCCCATGGCGCTGCAGACGGCGCTCACGGAATCCTTCGCCCGCCGCGAGCCGACGCTGATCGAGGTTCCGGTCGGCGTCTTTCCGAGCCCGTGGGAATTCATCCACATGCCGCGCGTGCGCGGCGGTTAAAGGTTGCCGCCGGCATCCCTGTTGGGGCAATTTGCGTCTCCTGATGGACTTGATCACGACCACCGACGAACTGGCCGATGTCTGCGCGCGTATGGCGCGCCATCCCTATGTCACCGTCGACACCGAATTCCTGCGCGAGAGCACCTATTACCCGCTGCTCTGCGTGGCGCAGATCGCCTGCACCGACGAAAGCGCGGTGATCGACGCGCTCGCGCCCGGCATCGATTTGACGCCGCTATTCGCGCTGATGACCAACGAAAGCGTGCTGAAGGTCTTTCACGCGGCGCGCCAGGACATCGAAATCGTCTGGAATATGGCGCAGGCCATTCCCCATCCGATCTTCGATACCCAGGTCGCGGCCATGGTGCTCGGCTACGGCGACTCGATTTCCTACGACCAGCTCGTCCAGCGCATCACCGGCGACACGCTGGACAAATCGAACCGCTTCACCGACTGGACGCGCCGTCCGCTCAGCGAAGCGCAGGTGCGCTACGCCATGTCGGACGTCACGCATCTGCGCGATGTCTATCTCAAGCTGTCGCATGACCTCGCCAAGCAGAATCGCGCGGCGTGGGTGGCCGAGGAGATGGACGTCCTTACCTCTCCCGACACCTACCGCATGGACCCTGTGCGCGCCTGGGAGCGCCTGCGCAGCCGCGTGCGCAAACCGCGCGAACTGGCGGTGCTGATGGAAGTCGCCGCCTGGCGCGAGCAGGAGGCGCAGACCCGCGACGTGCCGCGCTCGCGCGTGCTCAAGGACGATGCGGTCGGCGATGTCGCGGTGCAGGCGCCGACATCGCTGGAACGGCTCGCCCAGCTCCGCTCGCTGCCCAAGGGTTTCGAGCGATCACGCTGGGGCGAACAGATCGTCGAAGCGGTGAAGCGCGGCCTCGACCGCGATCCAAAAACGCTGCCGCGCATCGAGCGTTCACGCTCGGCGCCGAACGGCGCCGCGACCGTCGAACTGCTCAAGGTGCTGCTGCGCATGACCTCGGAGCGCCACCGTGTCGCCGCCAAGGTGATCGCCACCGTCGACGATCTCGAACAGATCGCGGCGAGCGACGAAGCCGACGTTCCCGCGATGCACGGCTGGCGGCGCGAACTGTTCGGCGACAAGGCGCTGGCTCTCAAGCACGGGCGCCTCGCGCTCGCGATGGACAAGGGTCACGTCGTCCCGATCGAGCGGGGCTAGAGCGTCTGTCAGCCCCGCTTCGCGGGATGCGAAATAATCATCGGTTTGAGGTTCAGGAGTCGCGCGAGCTGGCGCAGCCGGTTGAACACGCGCTCGCCGCCGAGCGCGGCAAGCTTGCCGTCGAGCCGCAGCACCAGCCGGCCACGCGAGACGCTGAGCGGCGTGTTTGGCAGTACACCGGCCTGCGACGCCGACACCTGATAGGCGACCCGCATCGCTGCGGCGAGAATGCGCGCCCGATGCATCCGCCGCAGTTTGACCAGTGGCGCCAGCCGCGGCTCCACGTCCGGATCTTCGGGCCCGGCGTGCCGGAAATACACGGCCAGTGCCAGGAACGCGCGGCCCGGATGATCGACCGTCGAAATGCTGGCATTGGCGATGATGTTGAGTGACTGCTCGCCACGATAATCCGGATGCGCGCGCCAGCCGATGTCGGCGAGCAGACAGGCCGCATGACGCAGCCGCCGTTCCTCGGTCGTTTCGAGGATGCGCGCCTGCCGCAGCAGGCGGTCGGTCCACGTCACCAGTTCCTCGCCATGGCGCGGCGAGCGCGAACGCAACTCGTTGAATTCCTGCGATGCCGTAAGCAGCGCATCGGCGCGGCGTTCCTCGCGC
>JBQCFU010000759.1:0-2410 GCA_051958775.1 Pseudolabrys sp. | reverse complement strand
GATCCGACGGCGCGGCCGGAAGCCGGGATCGAGGTCCGCGTCGTCTCAGCGAATGACTTTGCGGCAATTATTGCGGACGGAACTTTTTCCCTGCAACTGCATCTCGGCACTATCCTGCTGGCGGCGATGCAGGGCCTGATCACCGCGGAACCGCTCCTGCGACCAAAGACGCAGCCCCCGGGCCACGGTTGATTTCACGGGTTTTTTTGCGCCTGCGCAAAGTCACAAGGCTGTCATCAAGGTATTGCGCCTCGACAAACCGTGTGGAACCCTTCTAAAAAGCCGCCACGGAATCCGGCCGAGAAGCAAGATCATGAACTACAATGATTTTTTCGCGCAGGCGCTGACGAAACTGCATGACGAACGCCGTTACCGGGTGTTCGCCGATCTCGAGCGTCTCGCCGGTCGGTTCCCGCATGCAGTCTGGCATTCGCCGGAAGGTCCGCGCGACGTCGTGATCTGGTGTTCCAACGACTATCTCGGCATGGGCCAGCACCCGAAGGTGATCGGCGCGATGGTGGAAGCCGCCTCGCGCATGGGCACCGGCGCCGGCGGTACCCGCAACATCGCCGGCACGCATCATCCGCTGGTCGAGCTGGAGCGCGAACTCGCCGACCTGCACCGCAAGGAAGCGGCACTGCTGTTCACCTCCGGCTATGTGTCGAACCAGACCGGCATCGCGACCATCGCGAAAATGCTGCCGAACTGCCTGATCCTGTCCGACGCGCTCAACCACAATTCGATGATCGAAGGCGTGCGCCAGTCCGGCTGCGAAAAAGTCGTGTGGCGCCACAACGATCTCGCGCATCTGGAAGAACTGCTGCGCGCCGCGCCGGCAGATCAGCCGAAGCTGATCGCGTTCGAGAGCCTCTATTCGATGGATGGCGACGTCGCGCCGGTCCACAAGATCTGCGATCTCGCCGAGCGCTACGGCGCGATGACCTATATCGACGAGGTGCACGCGGTCGGCATGTATGGCCCGCGCGGCGGCGGCATCGCCGAGCGCGAGAATGCGATGCAGCGCATCGACGTGATCGAAGGCACGCTGGCCAAGGCGTTCGGCTGCCTCGGCGGCTACATCACCGGCTCGAAGACGCTGATCGATGCGGTGCGCTCCTACGCGCCGGGCTTCATCTTCACCACCGCGCTGCCGCCGGCGATCTGCACCGCCGCCACCGCGGCGATCAAGCACCTCAAGGCCTCCCAGTGGGAGCGCGACCGCCATCAGGACCGCGCCGGCCGCGTGAAATCCGTGCTCAACGCCGCCGGCCTGCCGGTGATGCCGAACACCACCCATATCGTGCCGGTGTTCGTCGGCGATCCGGAGAAGTGCAAGGCCGCGAGCGATATGCTGCTCGCCGACCACGGCATCTATATCCAGCCGATCAACTATCCGACCGTGCCGCGCGGCATGGAGCGGCTGCGCATCACGCCGTCGCCCTATCACGACGACGCGCTGATCGATCGTCTGGCGGAAGCGCTGATCCAGGTCTGGGACGAACTCGACCTGCCGAAGCGCAGCCAGCTCGCGCTCGCGGCCGAATAGAAAGCCCCGTTTCCGTCATTGCCGGGCCGCCGCACGGCGGCGAGACCCGGCAATCTATCTCAGCATCGGCTTCGATGGATGCGCGGGTCAAGCCTGCGCATGACCGGTGGTTGGTTCATCACTCAACGGCGCTTAATCCTCAAAAGGCACTTAATCCTCAAAAGGTACTTGGCGCTGGGGCTTTGGCGGCTCGGGCTCGGGCGGCAGCCGTGAATGCCGCGACGACCAGCGTGCCGAAAACGGTATCACCAGCGAGATGAAGACAATCCGCATCAGGTGATGCGCGCCGACATAGACCGGGTCGAGGTGCAGCGCGAGCGCCAGCACCATCATCACGTCTACAGCCCCCGGCGCAAAGGCGATGCTCACATCGGCGATCCGCAAATCGGTGCCGAGCGTCAGGATCGCCACAAAGACACCCGAGACGATCAGCGCGACCACCAGCGATCCGAACGCCGCCAGCGTGAATGTCAGCAGCAGCCGCACCGACGTGTTGGCGAAGCGCGAGCCGGTGACGCAGCCGAGCGCGATCATCGCCGCATTCGCCACCCACCACGGCATCAAGGCGTGCACGAGCCCGCTTCCGTGCAGCACGCCGGAACACAGCATCGCGCCGAACATCAGTCCGCCCGGAACCCGGAAGCGGTGAAACAGCGTCGCGGCGATTGCCGACAAGGCGACCAGAATCGCCAGTTCGCCGAGCAGATCGGGATTGAATTCGCCGCCGATCGAACGTCCGCCCGGTGTGATCAGCCCGAGCAGGCTCAGCGCCAGGGGAAGGCTCGCCGACACCACCAGCACGCGGATCGTCTGCACGATCGCCACCGCGCGCATGTCGACACCGAGTTCACCCGCCATCACCAT
>JBQCFU010000758.1:0-8503 GCA_051958775.1 Pseudolabrys sp. | reverse complement strand
TACCGGATTTAGCCATCGCTGGTTACCTGGTGTTCTCGAATGAAGAAAAGCGGTCCGCCGTTAGTCGGCGGACTGCTCGCTGTCGATGCCGGTGCGGCGCGACTGCAAGGTCGAAACCTTGAGGCTGCGGCGGGCGGCGACCGAACGCGGCGAATCCTGATGCTTCAGCGCATCGAAGGTCGCGCGCACGACGTTGTACGGGTTCGACGAGCCGACCGACTTGGCGACCACGTCCTGCATCCCGAGGGTCTCGAACACGGCGCGCATCGGGCCGCCGGCGATGATGCCGGTGCCGGGAGGCGCCGCGCGCAGATAGACCTTGCCGGCGCCGTGGCGGCCGAACACGTCATGATGCAGCGTACGGCCTTCGCGCAGCGCGACGCGGGTGAGACCGCGCTTGGCGCTGTCGGTGGCCTTGCGGATCGCTTCCGGCACTTCGCGCGCCTTGCCGTGGCCGAAGCCGACGCGGCCCTTCTGATCGCCGATCACCACCAGCGCGGCGAAGCCGAAGCGCTTGCCGCCCTTCACCACCTTAGCGACGCGGTTGATGTGGACCAGCTTGTCAACGAACTCGCTGTCGCGCTCCTCGCGCTTGCGGTCGCCGCGGCCTTCGCGTTCACGTGCCATGAAATTATCCGTTCGCGTTAGAAGTTGAGACCGCCCTCACGGGCGGCATCGGCCAGCGCCTTGACGCGGCCGTGATACATGTAGCCGCCGCGGTCGAACACGACGTCCTTGATACCCTTCGCCAGAGCGCGCTCGGCGATGAGCTTGCCGACTTCCTTCGCAGCGGCGACGTTGGCACCCGATTTGGCGCGCAGCGTCTTCTCCAGCGTGGAGGCGGCGGCGACGGTCTCGCCTTTGTCGTCGATGATGACCTGCGCGTAGATGTGCAGGCCGGTGCGATGCACCGACAGCCGCGCACGATCGACCGCGACCCGCTTGATCTTGCGCCGGATCGAACCCTTGCGCCGCGCAGCGCGCATTGCTTGCTTAGAAGACATACTGCGCTCCCATCACTTCTTCTTACCTTCCTTGCGGAAGATATATTCGTTCGCGTACTTGACGCCCTTGCCCTTGTACGGCTCCGGCGGACGATAACCGCGGATCTCGGCGGCGACCTGGCCGACCTTCTGCTTGTCCATGCCGGTAATGACGATCTCGGTCGGCTTAGGCGTCGCGATGGCGATGCCTTCCGGGATCGGATAGTTCACATCGTGGCTGAAACCGAGCTGCAGCTGGAGCTGCTTGCCCTGCACCGCCGCGCGGAAACCGACGCCGACGATCTCAAGCTTCTCTTCAAAGCCCTTGGTGACGCCCGTCATCAGATTGTTGACGACGGTGCGCGCGGTGCCCCACTGCGAGCGGGCGCGGATGGTGTCGAAGCGCGGCTTCACCGAAACCGAACCCTTGTCCATCTTCACTTCGATGTCGTCGTGGATGAGATAGGCGAGCGCGCCTTTCGGCCCTTTCACCTTCACCGTCTGGCCTTCGACGCTGGCGGTAACGCCGGTCGGGACCGCGACTGCTTTCTTGCCGATACGGGACATCAGAACACCGTGCAGATGATTTCGCCGCCGACATTGGCGTCGCGGGCGTCGTGGTCCGCCATCAGGCCCTTCGGCGTCGAGAGAATGGAAATGCCGAGACCGTTGTGCACGCGCGGCAGCGCCTTCACCGAAGCGTAGACGCGGCGGCCGGGCTTCGAGACGCGGGAGATCTCGCGGATCACCGGGGCGCCGTCGAAATACTTCAGCTCGACTTCGATCTCGCTGCGGCCGTTGGCATGCGCCACGGTCGCGTAGTCGCGGATGTAACCCTCGGTCTTGAGCACCTCGAGCAGACGCTCACGCATCTTCGAGCCGGGCATCGAAACCTTGGTCTTCTTCCGCATCTGCGCATTGCGGATGCGGGTGATCATATCGCCGATCGGATCGTTGACAGCCATGCGACCCTCCTTACCAGCTCGACTTCACGAGGCCTGGGATCAGGCCCTTGTTGCCGAGGTCGCGCAGCGCGATACGGCTCAGTCGGTGCTTCCGGAACACGGCGTGCGGACGACCGGTGAGGTCGCAGCGGTTCTTGATGCGCGTCGTCGAGGAGGTGCGCGGCAGCTCGGCGAGCTTCAGCGACGCCGCGAAGCGCTCCTCAACGGGAAGCTTCTTGTCGTGCACGATCGCCTTGAGCTTGGCGCGACGGGCGGAAAACTGCTTTGCCATCTTCCGCCGCCGGTTGTTCTTCTCGATAGAACTCTTCTTAGCCATCTAGCTCTCCTGAATTTCCGCGTTTGAGAAGGCTCTCGCCTCTCACTGCCGGAACGGGAAGTTGAAAGCGGTCAGCAGCGCGCGCGCTTCGTCGTCAGTGCGCGCCGTGGTGCAAACCGTGATGTCCATGCCCCAGCTATCGGTGACCTTGTCGAAATCGATCTCCGGGAAAATGATGTGCTCTTTGATGCCGAGCGAGTAGTTGCCGCGGCCATCGAAGCTCTTCGGGTTCAGCCCGCGGAAGTCGCGCACGCGCGGCAGCGCGACGTTCACCAGGCGATCGAGGAAGTCGTACATGCGCGCCTTGCGCAGCGTGACCTTGGTGCCGATCGGCTGGCCGTCACGCAGCTTGTAGGTCGCGATCGACTTGCGCGAACGGGTAATGACCGCCTTCTGGCCGGCGATCGCGGTGAGATCCGCGGCCGCGTTGTCGACCTTCTTGCGGTCGGCCACGCCCTCGCCGGCGCCGATGTTGAGCACCACCTTGGTGATGCGCGGCACCTGCATCGGGTTCTCGTAACCGAACTTCTTCGTCATCTCCGCACGGATGCGGCTGTCGAATTCGGTCTTGAGGCGCGACACATAGGTCGAGCGCTCGCGCGGCGCCTTCGCCGCCTTCTCGCCCTTGTCAGCCTTGGCCGCCGCGGGCTTGGCCGCTTTGGCTTCCTTGGCGGGCTTCTTGTCCTGCTTATCAGCCATCGATCTCAACTCCCGAGCGGCGGGCAACGCGAACCTTGCGCTGCGCTTCCCCCTCGCCCACAACCTTGAACCCGACGCGGGTCGGCTTGCCATCCTTCGGGTCGGCGATCGCAACGTTGGACAGGTGGATCGCCGCCTCTTTCGAGATGATCCCGCCTTCCTGCTGCGCCGTCTGCTTCTGATGGCGCTTGACCATGTTCACGCCGCGCACGACGACGCGCGACTGGCTCGGACGCACCTCGACGACTTCGCCGGTGCGGCCCTTGTCGCGTCCCGACAGGACAACGACCTTATCGCCCTTGCGAATCTTCGCAGCCATCACAGCACCTCCGGCGCGAGCGAAATGATCTTCATGTGGTTCTTGGCGCGCAGCTCGCGCGGCACCGGCCCGAAGATACGCGTGCCGACCGGTTCGGCCTGCGCGTTGATCAGCACCGCCGCATTGCGGTCGAAGCGGATCACCGAGCCGTCCGGACGGCGGATGTCCTTGGCGATGCGAACGACGACCGCCTTCATGACGTCGCCCTTCTTCACGCGGCCCCGCGGAATGGCTTCCTTGACCGAGACAACGATAACATCGCCGATCGTCGCGTACTTACGATGCGAGCCGCCGAGCACCTTGATGCACATGACGCGGCGCGCGCCGGAATTGTCGGCGACGTCCAGATTGGTTTGCATCTGAATCATGATGCGATCCCCGTGTTCCTGCGTCCGTGCGCTCTCACTGGACTTTTTGTTTCTTTTCGCCCTGGACGACCGCCCAGCGCTTGGATTTCGAAATCGGCTTGTGCTCCTCGATCCACACCACGTCGCCGATCGAGAACTCGTTCTTCTCGTCGTGCGCCTGGTACTTCTTGGAGCGGCGGACGGTCTTCTTCAGGGTCGGATGGGTGAAGCGGCGTTCGACGCGCACCACCACGGTCTTGTCCTGCTTGTCGCTGACGACAACGCCCTGCAACTGACGCTTCGGCATATCGAACCTCTACTTCTTCGACTTCGCCGATGCGGCGGTTTTCGACTTCTTGGGCGCCGAGGCGCCCTTTTCTTCGCCGGCGCGCTTCTGCGCAGCGATGGTCTTGATCCGAGCGATATCGCGACGGAGCACACGCACCCGCGAGGTGTTCTCGAGCTGCCCGGTGGCACGCTGGAACCGCAGGTTGAACTGCTCTTTCTTCAGCTTGAGCACTTCTTCGTCGAGCTGGTCGAGCGACATGGCGCGCGCGTCTGAGGTTTTCATCACGATCACTCCGCAATGCGCGCGACAAAGCGCGTCCGGACCGGAAGCTTGGCTGCCGCGAGGGTCAGCGCTTCCTTGGCGAGTTGCTGGGAGATGCCGTCGACCTCGAACATGATGCGGCCCGGCTTGACGCGGCACACCCAAAGCTCGGGCGCGCCCTTGCCGGAGCCCATGCGGACTTCGAGCGGCTTCTTGGACACCGGGACGTCCGGGAACACGCGGATCCAGACGCGACCGGCGCGCTTCATGTGACGCGTCAGCGCGCGGCGAGCCGCTTCGATCTGACGGGCGGTGACCCGCTCCGGCTCCAGCGCCTTGAGGCCGAACTGTCCGAAGGACAGCTCCGCACCGCTCGAGGCGACGCCGTGGATGCGACCCTTATGCGCCTTGCGGAATTTCGTGCGTTTCGGTTGCAGCATGACTTGCTCTTATTCGCTTTCTGCCTGGCTCACGCCACGTCGCGGCGCTGGCGACCGCCGGTGTCGCCACCGTCAGCCATCTTCTTGTCCTGCGCCATCGGGTCGTGCTCGAGGATCTCGCCCTTGAAGATCCAGACCTTCACGCCGCAAGTTCCGAACGTCGTGAACGCGGTGGCGACGCCGTAATCAACGTCGGCACGCAGCGTATGCAGCGGCACCCGACCCTCGCGATACCATTCGAGACGGGCGATTTCGGCGCCGCCGAGACGGCCCGAGCAGTTGATACGGATGCCTTCGGCACCCAGACGCATCGCCGACTGCACGGCGCGCTTCATCGCACGGCGGAACGCCACGCGGCGCTCGAGCTGCTGCGCGATCGATTCCGCGACCAGCTGCGCGTCGATTTCCGGCTTGCGGATTTCGGTGATGTTGATGACGACATCGCTGTCAGTCACTTTCGACACCATCTTGCGCAGCTTCTCGATGTCGGCGCCCTTCTTGCCGATCACCACACCCGGACGCGCCGAGTAGATCGTCACCCGGCACTTCTTGTGCGGGCGCTCGATCACGATCTTCGACACCGCCGCCTGCTTCAGCTCCTTCATGAGCATCTGGCGGATCTTGATGTCTTCATGCAGCAGGTTGGCGTATTCGCCCTTGTTCGCGAACCAGCGCGAGTCCCAGGTGCGATTGATGCCGACCCGCAGGCCGATCGGATTGATTTTTTGACCCATCGACTGGCTCCTCAGGCCTCTGCCTTCGCCGCGACTTCGCGCACGACAATCGTCCGATGCGCGAACGGCTTGTTGATCCCGGACGAACGGCCGCGGCCGCGCGCATGGAAGCGCTTCAGCACGATGCCCTTGCCGACGTGAGCCTCGGCGACGACCAGATCGTCGACGTCGAGCTCGTGATTGTTTTCCGCATTGGCGATCGCGGACTCCAGGCACTTGCGCACATCCTTAGCGATGCGCTTGCGCGAGAATTCCAGGTCGGCGAGCGCACTCGCCACCTTCTTGCCGCGGATCATCTGCGCGACGAGATTAAGCTTCTGCGGCGAGATGCGAAGCATGCGGGCAACCGCCTTTGCTTCGTTATCCGCCAGTGTCCGTTCGCGCGCGCTCTTACCCATGACGTGCTCTCTCTATCGTTCTGCCGTGACCTAGGCGCGCTTCGCCTTGCGGTCGGCCGAATGACCGTAGAAGGTGCGCGTCGGCGCGAATTCGCCGAACTTGTGACCGACCATTTCCTCGGTCACCTGCACCGGAATGTGCTTCTGGCCGTTGTAGACGCCGAAGTTGAGACCGACGAACTGCGGCAGGATCGTCGAGCGGCGGCTCCAGATCTTGATCACGTCGTGACGGCCGGATGCGCGCGACTTCTCCGCCTTCTTGAGCAGATAGCCGTCGACAACCGGGCCTTTCCAAACTGAACGGGTCATTGTCGCTGTCCTACTTCTGCTTCTTGCGTTCGTGGCGGCTCGCGAAGATGAACTTCTGCGTGCTCTTGTTCTTGCGGGTCTTCTTGCCCTTGGTCGGGAAGCCCCACGGGGTCGACCAGTGGACACCGCCCTTGGTACGGCCACCGTGCGGATGGTCGACCGGGTTCATGGTGATGCCGCGGTTGTGCGGACGACGACCACGCCAACGCTGACGGCCGGCCTTGCCGATCGTCGTGTTCATGTGGTCCGGGTTCGACACCGCGCCGACCGAGGCGAGGCAGCGGCCGTGCACCAGGCGCTGCTCGCCGGAGTTGAGACGCAGGATGACGTATTCCTGGTCGCGGCCGACGATCTGCGCGTAGCTGCCGGCGGAGCGAGCCACCTGGCCGCCCTTGCCGATCTTCAGCTCGACGTTGTGGACGATGGTGCCGACCGGACTGTTGGCGATCGGCATCGCATTGCCCGGCTTCACGTCGACGCGCTCACCGGCGACGACGCTGTCGCCCGGCGCGAGGCGCTGCGGCGCGAGGATGTAGGCGAGCTCGCCGTCCTCGTACTTGATCAGCGCGATGAAGCTCGTGCGGTTCGGATCGTATTCGAGCCGCTCAACCTTCGCGACCATGTCGTGCTTGGTGCGCTTGAAGTCGACCCGACGATAAGCCTGCTTGTGACCGCCGCCGCGGAAGCGCGACGTGGTACGGCCGTTGTTGTTACGGCCGCCGGTCGAGTTCTTGCCCTCGGTCAGCGTCTTGACCGGCGCGCCCTTGTGCAGGGTCGAGCGGTCGACGATCGTCAGATGCCGCTGGCTCGGGGTGGTCGGTTTGAAATGCTTAAGTGCCATGACCTATCCTCAGAGCCCCGTGGTCACGTCGATGCGGTGACCCTCTTCCAGCGTCACGACGGCGCGCTTGCTGTCAGATTGCCGGCCGGCGACGCCCTTGAACACCTTGTGCTTGCCCTTGCGGTTCAGCGTGTTGACGCTCTTCACCTTGACGTCGAACAGCTTCTCGACCGCAGCCTTGATCTGCACCTTGGTGGCGTGACCGGCGACCTTGAACACGACCTTGCCGTGCTCGGACGCCATCGTCGCCTTCTCGGTGATCACCGGCGAAAGAATGATGTCGTAATGACGCGGATCAGTGGTCGTCATTTGAAGCGCGCCTCCAGCGCGTCGAGCGCGGCCTTGGTGAGCACCAGCGTCTTGCGACGCAGGATGTCGTAGACATTGATGCCCTGCACCGGCAGCACGTCGATGTTCGGGATGTTGCGTGCCGCGCGGCCGAAGTTCTGCTCGATCTCCTGGCCGTCGACGATCAGCGCGCTCGACCAGCCGAGCTTGCCGAAGTGACCGGCGAGCACCTTGGTCTTGCCTTCAGTGACCGTCGCCTTGTCGATGATGACGAGACCGCCATCCTTCGCCTTGGCCGACAGCGCGTGGCGCAGCGCCAGCGCGCGCACCTTCTTCGGCAGCTCGATCGCGTGGCTGCGCACGACCGGGCCGAACGAACGACCACCGCCACGGAACAGGTTGACGCGCTGCGGGCCGTGACGAGCACCACCGGTGCCCTTCTGGCCGTACATCTTCTTGCCGGTCCGGGCGACTTCACCGCGGTCCTTGGTCTTGTGCGTGCCGGCCTGACGACGCGCGAGCTGCCAGTTGATGCAGCGCTGAATGAGGTCGGCGCGCGGCTCGAGCCCGAAGATCTCCTTCGAGAGCGTGACCTTGCCCGCTTCCTTGCCGTCGAGGGCGAGAACCTTGAGTTCCATTACTTGCCCTCCTCGTTCGCGGCCGGCGCTTCAGATTTGGCCTCGGCCGCGTCGGCGAGCTTGAACTTGCCCGGCTTCGGCGCATCCTTCGGCAGCTTCTTCTTCACGGCGTCGCGCACGCGGATCCAGCCGCCATCGGCGCCCGGGACCGCTCCTTCGACCAGCAGCAGGCCGCGCTCAACGTCGATCTTGGCGACCTTGAGATTCATCGTGGTGACCTGCTCGACACCGAGATGGCCCGGCATCTTCTTGTTCTTGAAGGTCTTGCCCGGGTCCTGACGGCCACCGGTCGAACCGATCGAACGGTGCGAGATCGACACACCGTGCGAGGCGCGAAGACCGCCGAAATTCCAGCGCTTCATACCGCCGGCGAAACCCTTACCGATGGTCGTGCCCGTCACGTCGACGAACTGGCCCTCGACGAAATGGTCTGCGGTGATTTCCGCGCCGACCGGGATTACGGCGTCATCGCTGACGCGGAACTCCGCGAGCTTGACCTTCGGCTCGACCTTGGCCGCGGCGAAATAACCGCGGGTCGACTTGATCAGGTTGTTCGTCTTGCGCTTGCCGGCACCGAGCTGAATGGCAACGTAACCATTCTTGTCCTTGGTGCGGTGGCCGACAACCTGGCATCCAGCGAGCCGGAGCACCGTCACGGGGACGTGCTCACCGGCAT
>JBQCFU010000757.1:0-6088 GCA_051958775.1 Pseudolabrys sp. | reverse complement strand
CAGTTCGCCGGTGAGATGCCCCGCCGATCCGCGCGCCGAGACGCTGTAACTGACCTTGCCGGAATTCGCCTTGTCATAGGCGATCAGGTCCGTCACCGACTTGATCGGCAGCTTGGCATTCACGGCAAGAATTTGCGGGCTGAACACCGCACGCATCACCGGCGTGATGTCCTTCATCGGATCGTAAGTCACGCGCGACAGATGCGGCGTAATGGTCAGCGGGCTGTCCGAGAGCACCGCGAAGGTATGACCATCGGCCGGGGAGCGGATCAGCGCCTCGATGCCGATGGCGGCATTGGCGCCCGGCCGATTATCGACGATGACGGTTTGGCCCAGCCGCTCCTGGAGCTGCTGGCTCATGAGCCGCGCCAGCAGATCGATGGCTCCTCCCGGCGCATAGGGAACAATGATGCGGGTCGTTTTGCCGGCTGGCGCTTGCGCCGGCGCGGGACCGGCGAACATGGGAACAAGCCCGAGTATTGCGAGCCCGCAAAGCAAAAGACGCCGATCCATTCATATCCCCTTCGCGCATCTGCGCTCAATGACCACGATGTTATGCGGCGCCGCGGGGACTGGAAAGACGGTCGGGCCCGCGACGCCCTGGTTATTGCTCCGTTACGCCGCAGCTCTTCATGATCTCGTGACGTGACTTGGCCGTGCTGCTCGACTAGAACCCGAATCGTGCGAAGCGCTTTTTACCGGCAAGGACCGACCCTGCGCGGACCGCGGCTGCGGGCCGTGATCGCGCTCGTCTTGTCCGTTTGCATGCTGGCGTCGTTCTTTCATGGCTGGAGCGAGGCCGCCGGCGATGCCCATGCGCCGGTTGTGATGGTCAGCCTGGCGAGCGATGACGGTGCCGCCGATGGCCACTCCTCGCCCGCGCCGATCCATGCCGATCATTGCCTGTCACATGTGGCCGGCAATCTTGCTCGCGATATCGTCACCGTGCCGGCTCTGTTCGGCAGCCGTGCGTTCGGTCTGCGCCAGGATCGCCCGCTGATGCGTGTCGCGATGCTGTCGCCGTTCAAGCCGCCGAAAGCTTAAGTCCCGTCTGCGGATCGCTCGTCTCCCGAAGCGGAGACGCTTTTCCCATCACTGATTTGATCGCTCGCGTGGCGCCATGCACCCGCGCGCGGGATGGTACGCATGAACAGGACTCTCATTGCCGCGATCGCGGCTGTGTGTGCGGTTGCTGCCGCTTTTGCGGGTGGTCTTTGGACCGGCCGGACGTCGCATTCCGATCATCCGCCGGAAGCAACATCTCAAGCGCATGTTGACGATGACGGCCACGACCACGGCAAGAAGGATGCTCATGACCACGGCAGCGAGAAAGCCGGAGAAAAGGCCGATGAGCATGCCGAGGGCGGGCTGACGCTCACCGATCAGCAGCTCAAAGCCGCGGCGATCGAATTGAGGCCGGTAATGAGCGGCGCTCTGCGCGAACATATCCTTGTTTCCGGAGCGATCGCGCCGGATGCGGATCGTGTCGCCCGCGTCGCCGTCAGCCTCGCCGGTACGGTATCGGAACTGCGCAAGCGACTCGGCGATCCGGTGGAGAAAGGCGAAGTCGTCGCGGTGATCGAAAGCCGCGAACTCTCCGACGCGAAGAGCGAATATCTCGCAGCGCGCCTGACCAACGATCTGCAGCAGACGCTGCTGGCGCGGCAGCAGAAGCTCCTGGAGCAGAAGGCCGTTCCGGAGAACGATTATTTGCGCGCGCGGCTGACCGCGCAGGATGCGCAGATCCGTCTCGATTCCGCGCGGCAGAAGTTGCTCGCGCTCGGCCTGCCGGTTGACGAGATCGAGAAGCTGCCCGAGCAGTCGGTCGAAAGCCTGCGCAAGCAGGCGCTGCGCTCGCCGATCCGCGGCCGCATCGCCGAGCGCCGGGCCGATCTCGGCGCGCTGGTCGGGCGTGAAGGGCAGGAGAGCGAAATCTTCGTTGTCGTCGATCTCGATCAGGTCTGGGTCGATCTCGCCTTGTCGCCATCCGATGCGGCGAAGGTGCGCGAAGGTGCAATGGTCCGGTTGATCGGCAAGGACATCGACAAGAATCACGCACAGACGACGGCGACCATCGTTTTTATCAGTCCGCTGATCGACAAGGATACGCGTGCCGCGCGGGTGATCGCCGCTTTGCCGAATCCAGGCCACGGCTGGCGACCGGGCACGTTCGTTACCGCGGAAATCTTCACCGGCGACAGCGCCGCGACAGTCGTAGTGCCGAAGCCTGCGCTGCAAACCGTCAAGGGCAAGACCGTCGTGTTCGTGCGCGACGGTGAACGGTTCGAGGCGCGTGCCGTGCGCCTCGGCCGCGAGGACGACGATCAGGTCGAGGTCGCGTCCGGCATCAAACCCGGCGAGACCATCGCCGTCACCAATACCTTCACGCTGAAAGCCGAACTCGGCAAGCGTGAAGCGGCGCACGAGCACTGACCACCATGATCAGAAACATTCTCGTGCTGTCCATCGCGCACCGCTGGACCGTGGTTGTCATCAGTCTGGTTGCGGCAGCGCTCGGGGCCTGGGCGTTGTGGCGGCTGCCGATCGATGCGGTGCCGGACATCACCAACAATCAGGTGCAGATCAATACGCTCGCGCCGTCGCTGTCGCCGACTGAAGTCGAGAAGCAGGTCACCGTTCCGCTGGAAACGGCGCTGGCCGGTATGGCGGGGCTGGAAAGCACGCGTTCTCTGTCACGCAACGGCTTTTCGCAGATTACGGCGGTGTTCGACGAAAGCACCAATATTTATTTCGCGCGCCAGCAGGTGAGCGAACGGCTGGTTGAGGGACGTGAACTCTTGCCGCCGGAGATCGAGCCGCGCATGGGGCCGGTGTCCACCGGTCTCGGCGAAATCTATATGTGGACGGTCGGTTTCGATGCTGATGCGCCAGTGCGCGCGGGCGAGCCGGGGCCGCAGCCGGATGGCAGCTTTCTCACGCCGGAAGGCCAGCGTCTCGTCACGCCGGTCGAACGCGGCGGCTATCTGCGGACAGTGCAGGACTGGATCGTGCGGCCGCAGATCAAGACCGTCACTGGTGTGGCCGGCGTCGATTCCATCGGCGGTTTCGTCAAGCAGTATCAGGTCGAGCCGGACCCGGTGAAGCTCGCGGCACTCGGCTTGAGCTATGCCGATGTCGTGCGCGCCTTGCAGGAGAACAATGCCAGCCGCGGCGCGCGCTATATCGAGCACAACGGCGAAGGCATCGTCGTGCGCTCCAGCGGCCGCATGCAGAGCGTCGACGATATCGTCAACGCGGTTGTCGTCACCCGCGGCGGAACGCCGATCCGCGTCGGCGAGCTTGGGACCGTGTCGGTCGGCGGCGAGACGCGCACCGGCAGCGCCAGTGCCAACGGCGAGGAGATCGTCGTCGGCACAGCCTTGATGCTGATCGGCGCCAACAGCCGGACGGTGTCGCAGGCTGTCGACAAGCGCATGACCGAAATCATCCGTATTCTGCCGCCAGGCATTCGCGTGACGCCGGTATTGAACCGGACACTCCTGGTCGATGCGACTGTGGCGACCGTAGCGAAGAATCTCGCCGAAGGCGCGCTGCTGGTGATCGCCGTACTGTTCCTGCTGCTCGGCAATCTGCGCGCGGCGATGATCACGGCGCTGGTCATTCCGCTTTCGATGTTGCTCACCGCCATTGGCATGTTCCAGGGGCGGATCAGCGCCAATCTCATGAGCCTAGGCGCGCTCGATTTCGGTCTGCTGGTGGATGGTGCTGTCATCGTCACCGAAAACTGTCTGCGGCTCTTGGCACAGCGTCAGCATGAACTGGGCCGCGCGCTTGCCGCCGATGAAAGGCTGTCCGTGGTTCAGCGCGGGGCCGAGGAAATGATCCGGCCGACGGTGTTCGGCCAGGCGATCATCATTCTGGTCTATCTGCCGTTGCTCGCTTTCAGCGGCGTCGAGGGCAAGATGTTTCATCCGATGGCGCTGACGGTGATGTTCGCGCTGATCGCCGCATTCATCCTGTCGCTGACACTGGTGCCGGCGCTGATCGCGCTGTGGGTGACGCAGCCGGTGAAGGAAAAGGAAAGCCCGCTGATTGCCGTTCTCAAGCGCCATTATCGGCCGGTGCTGGAGCGCGCCTTGTCGCGACCGTTCGCTGTCATCGGTGGCGCGGCGCTGCTGCTCATGCTGGCATTGGTGCTGTTCCTGCGCCTCGGTCAGGAGTTCATCCCGTCGCTCGACGAGAAGAATCTGGCGATGCACGCGCTACGCATCCCGAGTGCGTCACTGTCGCAGTCGCAGACGATGCAGTTGCAGGTCGAACGTGCGGTGGCCGCTGTGCCAGAAGTGCAGATGGTGTTCTCGAAGACCGGCACGGCGGAAATGGCATCCGATCCGATGCCGCCGAACGCGTCGGACACGTTCATCATCCTCAAGCCACAAGCGGAATGGCCCGATCCCGCGCTCTCCAAGGAAGCGCTGGTGCGCAAGATCTCGCGCACGGTGTCCGACCTGCCGGGCAACGTCTATGAGTTCACCCAGCCGATCCAGATGCGGTTCAATGAACTGCTGGCCGGCGTGCGCGGCGACATCGCCGTCAAGGTATTCGGCGACGAGTTCGAGCCGATGATCCGCACCGCAAATCAGGTCGCCGGCGTGTTGCGTGCGGTGCCGGGTGCGGTCGATGTGAAGGTGGAGCAGGCGAGCGGTCTGCCGACGCTGGAGATCGATATCGATCGCCGCGAGATCGGCCGGCTTGGCCTGAGCATTGCCACGGTGCAGGCGACCATCGGCGCCGCGATCGGCGGTCAGGACGCCGGCGTGGTGTTCGAAGGCGATCGTCGCTTCGCGGTGGTGGTGCGCCTGCCGGATCGCACACGCGCCGATTTCGAGGTGCTGCGCAATCTGCCCGTGGCCTTGCCACTGGGTACGGCGAGCACGGTGCCGCAGACCGTGCCGCTCGGCCGCATCGCTTCGCTGCGCGTGGTGGAAGGCCCGAACCAGATCAGCCGCGAGAACGGCAAGCGCCGCGTCGTCGTCACCGCCAATGTCAGAGGTCGCGACATCGCCTCGGTGGTCGAGGACGCGCAGACAAAGATCAGTGCGGCGGTGACGTTGCCGCCGGGATCGTGGATCGCGTGGGGCGGGCAGTTCGAAAATCTCGCCGCCGCGCGCGAGCGGCTGATGATCGTCGTGCCGGCGGTGTTCCTGCTGATCTTCCTGCTGCTGACCAGCGCGCTCGGTTCGGCGCGCGACGCGGCGCTGGTGTTCAGCGCGGTGCCGCTCGCGCTGTCTGGCGGTGTGCTGGCGCTGTTCCTGCGCGGCATGCCGTTCTCGATCTCGGCCGGCGTCGGCTTCATCGCCCTGTCCGGCATCGCCGTTCTGAACGGTCTGGTGATGATGAGCGCGATCCGGCAGATCGCCCGGTCCGGCATGACCATGCGGAGCGCGGTGCTCGAGGGCGCCATGGGCCGCTTGCGACCGGTGGTGATGACCGCGCTCGTCGCCTCCCTCGGCTTTGTGCCCATGGCGCTGGCGACCGGAACCGGTGCCGAGGTGCAGAAGCCGCTGGCCACGGTGGTGATCGGCGGGCTGATCAGCGCGACGTTGCTGACCCTCGTGGTGCTACCGGCGCTGATCGTGCGGTTCGGCCGGTATCATGATCCTGCCGGCGCGGAAGCCGCTGCGTCCGGACCTGCCCGTGAACCCGTGGGAGCCGTCGGCGTGCCGGCGCATTTTTCAGAGGAACCAAGGCGCTAACGGTAGGCAGATTTTCGCCATTGACGTTTGGCGGAAGCTGGTGTTGTTGCCCTGCAACAACGGCCTCGCATGCACTGCGGGGCCGACCCTTTTCCAAGATACCTGGCGGCGATGATGCGGCACGTTCTGGCGGCGAAGCTTTTGGACGACATGACCCGTTCGACCACCCGGGGTGGCACCTCCGCCGTGGCTGCGGCCTTCCTGCCGCCGGCGCCGTCCGCTTCGATGATCCGCCTCGGCGCGCGCCGCACCGGCCAGCAGCAGATGCAGGGCGGCCGCCGCGACCTGCTGATCCGCCGCCGTCAGATCGGCTGATCCCGACTTTTCCGCTCTTTCATCTCTGATCGATTTTTGGTGTCTGCGCCGGCTCA
>JBQCFU010000756.1:0-5052 GCA_051958775.1 Pseudolabrys sp. | reverse complement strand
CACGCGAATGTTGTGCGCTTCGAGCACTGCCTTGGTTGGCTGAATCGAGTCGGTGATCACCATGGCTTTGATCCGCGAGGCGGTGACGCGCGCACACGCGCCGCCCGACAGCACGCCGTGCGTCAGATAGGCGTAGACATCCTTGGCGCCGTGCTTGAGCAGCGCCTCGGCGGCATTCACCAGCGTGCCGCCGGAATCGACAATGTCGTCGATCAGGATGCAGGTGTGGCCGGCCACGTCGCCGATCACGTTCATCACTTCGGATTCGCCGGCGCGCTCACGGCGCTTGTCGATGATCGACAGCGGCGCGTTGATGCGCTTGGCGAGGCCGCGGGCGCGCACCACGCCGCCGACGTCCGGCGACACCACCATCAGATTTTCGAGACCCTTGAACTGTTCGCGGATGTCGCGGGTCATCACCGGCGAGGCGTAGAGGTTGTCGGTCGGGATATCGAAGAAGCCCTGGATCTGTCCGGCGTGCAGGTCGACCGTCATCACGCGGTCTACGCCGGCGCGGGTGATCAGGTTGGCGACCAGCTTGGCGGAGATCGGCGTGCGCGGTCCGGGTTTACGGTCCTGCCGGGCATAACCGAAATAGGGGATCACCGCGGTGATGCGGCGCGCCGAGGAACGGCGCAGCGCGTCGGTGATGATCAGAAGCTCCATCAGGTGATCGTTCGCCGGGAATGAGGTCGACTGGATGATGAAGCAGTCGGCGCCGCGCACGTTCTCCTGAATCTCGACGAACACTTCCATGTCCGCGAAACGGCGGACCACCGCCTTGGCCAGCGGCTGGTTCAGGTAGTCGGCGATCGATTTCGCAAGCACGGGATTCGAATTGCCGGCGACGAGTTTGATGGCCCCATTTTTGGCCGACATACGCTTCTCCTCGCATCCACCGACAGGCGCGAGGTGCATAACAAGCGCCGCCGGGAGCGGCAATATTTCGCGGCGATTTTTGCCCCGAATTTCCGCTGCTCGCGGGCCGGCCTCAGGGCGTCAGCGCGATCGCGTTAATATGGCGGCCGTAATCCGGTTCGCCGCGCTGGGTGGTACGCCGATAGCTGAAAAACCGCACCGGATCGGCGTGGGTATTGAGGCCCAGGTCCTCGAAACCGCCGACTCCGGCCCGTGCGACCCGCGCGGCGATATAGCCGGGCAGGTCGAACATGGCGTGGCCGGGCTTTGCCGGCGCGAAGAACCGCGCATTGGCAGGGTCGGCGGCGGTGAACCGCTCCACGAATTCGGTCGAAACCTCATAGCTGTCCTGCCGGATCAGCGGTCCGAGGACGACCTGGATGCCGGAGCGGCTGGCGCCGAGCCGTTCCATGGCGGCGATGGTCGCCTCGATGACCCCTGTGAAAGCGCCGCGCCAGCCGGCGTGGGCCGCACCGATCACCCGCGCAGTCGGATCGGCGAACAGCAGGGGACCGCAATCCGCGGTGGAAATGCCAAGGCCGAGGCCCGGCGTGCGGGTCACGATGGCGTCGGCGCGTGGCCGTTCGGCCGCGGGCCAGGGCGCATCGACCGTCACCACGTCCGGCGAATGGATCTGATAGGCGGTCAGGAAACGATCCGGCGTCACGCCGATCGCCGCGGCCATGCGCGCGCGGTTCTCGTTCACGTGGTCCTGATTGTCGCTGGAGCCGACGCCGCCGTTGAGGCTTGCGTAAATCCCCTCGGACACGCCGCCCTCGCGTGTGAAGAAGCCGTGCCGGATGCCGGGCAGTGCTGCCAGCGAAGGTGCATCGATTTTCATGTCGCGCATCATGGATCGAATCCCGGCAGCGGGCCGAGCCGTGGATCGGCGAGCGCCACGACTTTGAACAATTCGCCCATGGTGGTGCGGCCGGCGCCGGTGAGACGGTCGAGCGCGGTGTCGATGTCGTGGCGCTGGGCGGCGGTGGCGTGCGCCTTCAGCGCCTGGGCGCGCTCGACGATGCCGAGCCGGCGCAGCCATTCGCCCTGACCGATCGGACCATGCACGGCCGCGCCCATCGCGCTGACGGCGAGACCGAGCGCCTGGAAGTCCACATGCGCGGTGAGATCGGCCATGCCCGGCGCATGCAGCGGATCGGTGAAAGCGTGGCGCGCCGCCGCCTGCAAGGTGTCGCCGGTGTCGCTGCGGATATGGCCGTAGTCGATGATCAGCGCCGCGCCGTTGGCACGGCCAATCCGCTTGCCCACATCGAACGCCATTGCATCGGAGCGCCACTCGAACAATTCGTCGTCGTGTGCGTCGTGCAGATGCTTCGGCAGCAGCCGCTCGAAATGCGGGATCGGCTCCTGCGCCAGCGTGTAGCCGAGATTGCCGTCGGCATCGACATGCACCATGCGCTCGTGCCAGCCGTCGCTCTGCTTCACCGCCTGATGCACCGGCAATGCGTCGAAGAATTCGTTGGCGATGATGATGGTCGGGCCGTCCGGCACCTCGGCAAGACTCGTGTGCCACGCCGGCGTTTCCGGCAGCCGCGCCAGCGTATCCGCTTGTCGTGCGCGCAATGCCGCGTTGATCTCGACGAGATGAATGCCGCCGATCGCCGCGACGAAAGGCGGCACCGCCTGTGCCGCGCGCATCGCATCGGCCATCAACGTACCGCGGCCGGGACCGAGCTCGACCACGCGCAAGCCGGCGGGAGAGCCCATCAGCCGCCACACCGCTGTCATCCAGAGGCCGATCAACTCGCCGAACATCTGACTGATTTCCGGCGCGGTGATGAAATCGCCCGATGCACCGATCGGGTCGCGGCAGACGTAATAGCCGTATTGCGGATGCGCGAGGCAGAGATCCATGTAATGCGACACGGAGATCGGCCCGTGCCGCGCGATCAGATCGCGGATCTCCTGTTCGAGCGGGCTGGCGTCGCTCATCGCGGCTCCGTTTCGCGCGGATGCCGCACGGCGTAGATCACGAATGCCAGGCCGGCGAGGAACAGCGGGATCGACAGCAGCATGCCCATGGTCAGGCCGCCCCACAAGAAGCCGAGCTGCGCGTCCGGCTCTCGGAACAGTTCGCTGAACGAACGCGCCACGGCATAGCCCATGGTGAACACGCCGATCACCAGCCCCGGCCGCTTCAGCGCTCCGGCGCGAACCAGCAAAGCGAGCAAGGTGAAGAGGACAATGCCCTCAAGTGCGGCTTCATAAAGCTGGCTCGGGTGGCGTGGCACCGGACCGCCGGTCGGGAAGATCATCGCCCATGGCACGTCGGTCGGGCGACCCCACAATTCGCCGTTGATGAAATTGGCGATCCGCCCCAGGAACAGGCCGATCGGTCCCGCGGCGCAGGTGAGATCGCCGAGCGAAAGAATCGGAATGCCCCGCTTTCGTGCGAATAGTATCACCGCGAGGACGCAGCCGGCGAAGCCGCCATGAAACGACATGCCGCCGTTCCAGAGTTGCAGCATTTCCAGCGGGTGCGCGAGAAAATAGGGCAGGTTGTAGAACAGTACGTAGCCGATGCGACCGCCGAGGATGATGCCGACGGTGACCCACAACACGAAGTCGTCGAACTCGAGCACGGTGAGCGGAGGTTTGCCGCCCCATAGCCGCTCGGCGCGGATCAGGACGCGCGCATACCACCAGCCGAACAGGATGCCGAAGATATAAGCGAGCGCGTACCAGCGGATTGCGAACGGGCCGACGCTGATCAGCACCGGGTCGAAGGCGGGAAAGGGCAGGACCAGCAGCGGCGGCATTCCGGACTCCGGCAGATGCGGGACTGTGATGCAACGCGCAGCGGGCGATTTGTCAATGCCGCATCTGCCCATTGACCTGGAAGTCATGGGACTTGCGATACCGGGGCGACAACGCCATTGTCCGGTCAAATCCAACGACAATTCGCGAGGCGATCATGACCCAGACCTCCAGCCGCTTTTTCGACGAGATCGGTCGCCTGATGAACGACGCCGCCGGCGTGGCGCAGGGCGTGCGCCGCGAGTTCGACACGGTGTTCCGCAGCCAGGCGGAGCGGATCCTGCGCGACCTCGATATCGTCCCGCGCGAGGAGTTCGACGCCGTGCGCGACATGGCCCGTCTCGCCCGTGAGGAAAACGAGGCGCTGAAGGCCCGCCTCGATGCGCTGGAAGCCCGGCTGGGCGGCGGCTCCGGCTCGGCAAGCTAGCTAAATCCGGCTCAAACCGGCTGTTTCCTGCGATTTTTGCCGGAAATATCGGCATTTTCGCCGGTTTCCGTCGTCTCCTTTCCTTGCCCTTTCAGGAGGGCGCCGCTATAACCCCGCCCGTCGCGGCCCCCGGCACCCCTGGAGGCTTGTCGCGACGAGACATGGGCGGCGCGAGCCGCCTTTCACTTTTGCGAGGACATTACGATGGCGACCGTCAAGGAAATGAAGGCGACGGTTCGCTCGAAGAGCGGCAAGGGGGCCGCCCGAGCGGAACGGCGCGCCGGCAGAGTGCCGGGCGTGATTTACGGAGACAGCAAACCCCCGGTGGCGATCGCGCTCGATCACGCCGAACTGCGGCAGCGCATTTATGCCGGCCGGTTCCTGACCTCGATCTACGACATCGAGATCGACGGCAAGAAGCATCGCGTCATTCCGCGCGACTACCAGCTTGATCCGGTGAAGGATCACCCGGTCCACGTCGACTTCCTGCGTCTCGGCGAAGGTCAGCCGATCCGCGTCAACATCGCCGTGCGCGTCATCAACGCCGAAGCCTCGCCGGGCATCAAGCGCGGTGGTGCGGTCAACATCGTCACCCACTCGATCGAAATCTCGTGCCTTCCGGAAGACATTCCGGAATCGATCGACGTCGATATCGCTGGTCTCGAAATCAACTATTCGAAGCATCTGCGCGACGTGAAGCTGCCGGCGAACGTCAAGGTGCTGGCGCCGGAAGAGATGACGCTGGTCACGATCGTGCCGCCGTCGGGCTACGCCGAAGAACAGCGTGCTGCTGCCGATGCGGCTGCTGCTGCCGTTGCTCCGGCTGCTGGCGCTGCTCCAGCTGCGGGTGCTGCGGCTCCGGCCGCGGGTGCCAAGGCTCCCGCCGGCGGTGGCGACAAGAAGACGTAACCGATCAGGTCGGCGCGCGG